>JBJTIV010000050.1:0-8228 GCA_046095145.1 Planctomycetaceae bacterium | reverse complement strand
CGTGGAGCGCGAGCTCTACAAGCTCGGAGTGCCCGTGAAGACGCGGCACAACGAGGTGGCGCCCAGCCAGTACGAGATCGCCCCGATCTACGAGAACGCCAACATCGCGACCGACCACCAGCAGACGATCATGCAGATGCTCACGCGCGTCGCGCAGAAGCACGGCATGGCCTGCCTGCTCCACGAGAAGCCCTTCGCCGGCATCAACGGCTCGGGCAAGCACGTCAACTGGTCGATCGGCTGCAAGCTCGGCAACCTGCTCGAGCCGGGCGAGACGCCGCACGCCAACATGCAGTTCCTCGTGTTCTGCGCCGCCGTGATCCGCGCGGTGCACATCCACGGCGACCTGCTCCGCGCGGTCGTGGCCTCGAGCGCCAACGACCATCGCCTCGGCGCCAACGAGGCCCCGCCGGCGATCATCTCCATCTTTCTCGGCGACCAGCTCGCCGACGTGTTCGCCCAGATCGAGAAGGGCAAGGCGACCACGTCGAAGCAGACCGGCACGCTCTCGGTGGGCGTCGACACCCTGCCGCCGCTCCCCAAGCACGCCGGCGACCGCAACCGGACGAGCCCCTTCGCCTTCACGGGCAACAAGTTCGAGTTCCGCGCGGTGGGCTCCAGCCAATCCATCGCCGGACCGCTCGTGGCGCTCAACACGATCGTGGCCGAGAGCCTCGACCACGTCGCCACGGAACTCGAGAAGGCCACCGGCGGCGACCCGGCGAAGCTCGCCGGCGCCGTGGAGAAGCTGCTCCAGAAGATCATCGCCGAGCACAAGGCGGTGATCTTCAACGGCAACGGCTACTCGCAGGAGTGGCACGACGAGGCGTCGAAGCGGGGCCTGCCGAACCACCGGTCGACGCCCGAGGCGCTCGACCAGCTCGTGGCCCCCAAGACGCTCGCCATGTTCGAGAAGTACGGCGTGCTCTCCGAGCGGGAGATGCGGAGCCGGTACGACATCTACATGGAGCGCTACTGCAAGGACATCAACACCGAGGCCCAGGCCGCGCTGCAGATCGCCAAGACCATGATCCTGCCGGCCGGCTACCGCTACCAGGGCGAGCTGGTCGACATCGCCTCCAAGCTCAAGGGGCTCGGCCAGGCGCCGCATCTGGGAACGCTCGAGCGGCTCACGAAGCTGGTCGGCGAGTTCGAGGGCCGCATCGACGGCCTGGAGAAGGCGCTCGCCCACCACGGTGGCGGCGACCTGCGGGCCGAGGTCGGCCACTTCCACGACGACGTGATCCCGGCGATGGCCGCGCTCCGCGACACGGCCGACCAGATGGAGGTCATCCTGCCCGACGACCTCTGGCCGCTGCCGACCTACCGTGAGATGCTGTTCATCAAGTGAGCCCCCCTGCACGTGACTGACGCCGACCTGGCCGGAGCGATCGCCGCGGAGAGCGGCCGCCTCGGCCTCGACGTGACGCCCGTGGCGGCGGAGAGGCTCGCCGCCTTCGCGGCCCGGCTGTGGGCGTGGAACGAGCGGCTCAACCTCACGCGACACACCGACGCGGTGGTGTTCGTGGCCCGCGACGTGGCCGACGCGCTGGCGATCGTGCCGCACCTCGCGGTCGCGGAGCGGGTGCTCGACGTGGGCACCGGCGGCGGCGTGCCGGGGGCGATCCTCGCGATCCTGCGGCCCGACCTGAAGGTGGAACTCTGCGACAGCGTGGCCAAGAAGGCCCGCGCGGTGACGCAGATCGTGAGCGAGGCGGGCCTGCGGGTGCCCGTGCACGCCGCGGCGGCGCAGGAGCTCGTCGCGGCGCGGGCGCGGGGCCCGAACCGGTTCGACACGCTCGTGGTCCGCGCGGTGGCGCCCCTGGAAAAACTCCTCCGCTGGTTCGAGCCGCTGGCAGACTCCTTCGGCCGCATGCTCGTGATCAAGGGCCCGCGGTGGGAGGAGGAGCAGGCCGAGGCGCGGCACCAGGGGCTGGGCCGGAGGGTCTCGATCCGCCGCCTCGCCGCCTGGCCGCTGCCGGGCAGCGACAACGAGAGCGTGCTCCTCGAGATCAAGGCCCGGCCGGGCTGACGGTCGCCACCGGCGGCAGGAACTCCTCCACGATCGCCACCCAGGCGGCGACGCCGGCGGCCAGCGTGCCGCGCGGCTCCGGCGCGGAGCGGGGCGAGTGCAGCCACGGCGGCGGCACGCCGCGGGCGCTGAACGCCGCCAGCCGTGCCCCCGTCACCGTGCCCAGCCGGAACATGCAGCTCGGCACGCCGGCCCGGCCGTAGAGGGCGAAGTCCTCGCCCCCCATCGTGGCCACGTCGGGCAGCACCCGGTCGTTCCCCAGCGCCCGGCGCAGGGCCACCGTGACCCGGTCGGTGACCGCCGGATCGTTCACCACCGCGGGAGTGGTCTCCTTGGAATACACCACCTCGGGCTCGGGAGCGCCGGCCGCCGCGGCGGCGGCCAGCGCCTTGCGGCGGATGCCGTCGAGCAGCCGCGTCCGCACCTCGGGCGTGAAACTCCGCACGGTCAGTTGCAGGTGGCACTCGTCGGGGATCACGTTGTGCTTCGTGCCGCCGTGGATCGAGCCCACCGTCACGACCGCCGGCTGCAGCGGGTCGATCTCGCGGCTCACGATCGACTGCAGGTCGACCACGAGCCGCGCGGCCACGACGATCGGGTCGATCGCGGCGTGCGGGGCGGCGCCGTGGCCGCCGCGGCCCCGGATCGTGATGTCGACGCTGTCGACGTTGGCGTGGGAGGGGCCGGACATGGTGGCGACCGTGCCCGTGGCGCGATCCGCGGCGCAGTGCAGGGCGACGGCCGCGGCGGGCCGCGGAAACCTGCCGAACAGTCCGGCGGCGATCAGCGACTGGGCTCCGCCCCCCTTCTCCTCGGCCGGCTGGAGCACCGCGAGGATCGTGCCCGACCAGCGGTCCGGATGCGCGGCCAGGCACTCGAGCCCGCCGACGAGCGCCGCCATGTGCACGTCGTGGCCGCAGGCGTGCATCACGCCGACGGTGGCGCCGCGATCGTCCTTCACCCGCACCGTCGAGGCGTAGGGCAGGCCGGTCTGCTCGACGACCGGCAGGGCGTCCATGTCGGCCCGGAGCATGAGCACGGGCCCGCGGCCGTCGGGACTCCGCAGGAGCCCGACGACGCCGTGGCCGCCCACGCCGGTGGTGACCTCGGCCCCGAGCGCCCGCAGTTCGTCGGCCATGCGGGCGGCGGTCCGCTCCTCGGCGAGCGACAGTTCGGGCGCCCGGTGCAGGTCCTCGTAGAGCGTCACGACGTCGTCGAGGTGCATCCCGAGCCACTCCGTGACCGGCGGTTCCCCGGCCGCCGCCAGCCCGGCCAGGAGGGTCGCCAGCCCCGGCATGAGCAGGCCGAGGATCGCACCGCCGTTCCGAGAGGGCACGCCAGGCATGGCGGGAGTCTACCGCCGCCGGGCGGCCGGGCGGCGGCGCGGGCTCAGCCGGCCTGCTCCGGGCGTCGTCGGTCGACCGCCTGCGACAGTGCCGCCGGGCGGTCCGCCTCCCGGGCGTCTCCGGTGTAGCCGTCCATCACCCAGCGCATGAGCACGTCCGGCACCCAGCGGCTGAGCTTCGTCGCCAGGCTCACCTGCCAGGGAAAATCGTAGACCTTCCGGCCGCGCTTCACGGCCTGCACGATGCGGCCGGCCGCCGCCTCGGCGCTCATCACGAACGGCATCTCGAAGCGATGGTGCGCCGTCATCGGCGTCTTGACGAACCCGGGACATACCGTGGTGGCATGGACGCCGGTGCCGCGAAGCTGGATGCGGAGCCCGTCCATGTAGGAAATCACGGCGGCCTTGCTGGCACAGTAGGCCGACTCGCCCGGGAGACCCCGGTATCCGGCCAGGCTCGATACCGCGACGACCCGGCCGCTCCGGCGGGCGAGCATCTCCGGCAGCACCGCGGCGAAGGTGTGCACCATGCCGAGCACGTTCACATGGAACATCTCCTCGACGTCGGCGAGGTTCACGGGATCGAGCCGGGTCGGCCGGTCGACGCCGGCGTTGGCGATGGCCAGGTCGATCGGGCCGAAGGCGGAGCGGATCGTGGCCACGGCCGCGGCCAGCGACGCGCCGTCGCGGACGTCGGCGGCGGCGAAGCAGGCCGAGCCGCCGATCTCGGCGGCGAGTTCCCGCAGGTGGGGCTCGCGCCGGGCCACGAGGCCCACGCGGCAGCCCTCCGCGGCCAGGAGCTTCGCCACCTCCCGCCCGATGCCGCTGGAGGTTCCGGTGACGACCGCGACCTTGTTTCGCAGCGACTCCATGCGCAACCCTCGCAGGCGTCGGAGTGTCGCACGCGCACGCCCCGGGCACAAGCAGCCCGACCACCCACGATCCGGCCGCTTGTGGGCCTGCGGCCGGGCCCCTATCCTCCACGCCTCCGAGGACGCCATGGTTTCGCGGCACTGGCAGCGGGTCGACGAGGCGGTCCTCCGGCCGCTCCTCGACGCGGTTCGCGCGCCGCAGTGGAAGGCGACGCTGATCCTGCTGTCGTCGACGATCCTGATGCTCGTGTGGAGTTATTTCGCGTCGCCGGAGTGCCTGACGCCCTGGTTCGCCACCGGCGGCAGCGGCGGCCGCGCGGCGGCCGCCGTCGGGAGTTTCGTGGGCTGCTTCGTGCTGCTCGGTGTGGTTCCCGCGCTGCTCGTCACCCTCGTGCTGCGTGAGCGGCTCGCGGACTACGGCGTCGGTCCGGGCGTGCCGCTGCGCACCTGGGCGAGCGCGGCCGTGCTCGTGCCGGTGTTCGTCGGCATCGCGTATGCTGCCCGCACCGACGCCGCGCTCCTGGCCAAGTTCCCCATCAACCCGCGGGCCGGCGCGTCGGCGGGGGCGTTCGCGCTGCACGCCGCGACCTACCTGCTGTTCTATCTCGGCTGGGAATTCCACTTTCGCGGGTTTCTGCTCCACGGCCTGCGCGACTCGATCGGCGACACGAGCGCGGTGCTCCTGCAGACGATGGCCTCGGCGCTGCTCCACATCGGCAGTCCGGCCGCGGAGACGTTCGGCGCGATCCCCGCCGGCGTGCTCTGGGGGGTCGTCGCGCTGTGGTCGCGCTCCCTGGCGTCGGGGTTCGTGCAGCACTGCCTGCTGGGCCTGGCCCTCGACGCCTTCATCTGCTTCGGCTGACGGCGGCCGATCAGAGGTTCATGCCCAGGTAGCCTCCGGCCGCGTCGCTGGCGTCCTGCTCGCGGGCCAGCCGCTCCAGGGCCCGCGACAGGTCGCCGGCGGCGATGAAGCGGTCGAATTCGGCCTCGACCGCGTGCTTCACCGAGAGCGTGAGCCACTCCACGGCAGGCTGGGTGAGCCAGTCGCAGGTCTCGAGGTCGATGGTCACCTCCAGGTCGCTGCCGATCGTCCGCGCATCGGCGTCGTCGGTGAGCACGGTGCCCTCGAAGGCGAAGCGCACCCAGCCGCCGTCGGGATCGTTCGTGAAGCGGAACGTGCAGCCGCCGTCGGTCAGGTAGTAGGCGTTGCGGGTGCCATGGCCGGCCACGGCCCGCTGCATGCGGGCCAGGCGGCGGCGATAGCCCGGCGAGGCGTCGAGCGGGATGTCGAACCGCGGCACGCTCCGCAAGGGCGTGCACTCGAAGGTGATCGCCACGGCCGGCACGGCGCTGGACTCTCCCATGATTCGGCGAGTCTAGCCTACGTGCGGAGGCGGGAGCCGGGCGGGGCGGCGGCGGCGGGCTCGTTGCCCAGGTCTCCCAGCCTCGCACCGCGGGCCGGCGACCGTGCCGAATCCTCCAAGTTTACCGGTCAGGGGGTCGATACCACCGGTGCTGTCGCTGCGCCCAGGTGTGCGCGAGCGTGCGGGCGCGGCGTCGGGGGGCACCGTGCCGGGCACGGGTCCGCATGGGCGGACCGGTGCCCCTTGGGCGCAGCGGCGGCGCTGTCGAGGTTTCGCGGCCCCACGCGCCGGCTCCGGCCGGTGCCCCCACCGTGCGGCGAATGGCTCACACCCTCTGGGCGGTGCTCACGAGCGCGGCGCTCCTCGGCGGCGGCTGCGCGCCGCGGCAGCCGTTCTACTTCTTCGAGGACGGCGACCTCTCGCACTACGTGGGGGCGATCCAGAAGCTCGAGTACCCCGACACCACGCAGGAGCCGCTCGCCGAGGCGGCCGGGGCCGTCGAGCCCCTGACGCTCTCCAACGCCGACTTCGACTCCTTCTGGGACCTCTCGCTCGAGGAGGCGATCCGCACGGCCCTCGAGAACGGCAAGATCCTCCGCAATCTCGGCGGGCGATTCGCGAGTTTCGGCGGCCCGCGGCCGCAGACCGGCGAGCCGCCGGTCTCGCTGCTCACGGCCCCGGCGCTGACCCCGAGCATCTACGACCCGGCGATCGTGGAGACCGACCCGTTCCGGGGCGTGGAGAGCGCGCTGGCGCTGTTCGACGCGCAGGTCTCGAGCTCCCTGACCTGGGACCGGCTCAACCGGCCGCAGAACTTCAACAGCGGCACCGGGGCCCTGATCTTCCCGCAGCAGCTGCTCGGCGACCAGGGCAACTGGACGACCGGCATCCAGAAGCGCACGGCCACGGGTGCCACCTGGGGATTCGCCAACTCCACCATCTACGACAACAACAACTCGCCGATCCGCGAGGTGCCGAGCACCTGGACGACGAACTACGACTTCACGTTCAGCCAGCCGCTGCTCCAGGGCGCGGGCGTCACCTACAACCGCATCGCCGGCCCGGACTTCTTCGACAATCTCTACGGGCGGCCGAACTTCCGCGGCGTGCTGCTGGCCCGCATCAACGCCGACATCTCGCTGGCCGAGTTCGAGGCCGGGGTCCGCAACCTCGTCAGCGACACCGAGCAGTCCTACTGGGAGCTGGCCTTCGCCTACCGCAACCTCGAGGCCCGCAAGGCCGGCCGCGACAGCTCGCTCGAGGCCTGGCGCAAGGTCCACGCCCTCTACGTGGAGCAGTCCCGCGGCGGCGAGGCCGACAAGGAGGCGCAGGCCCGCGAGCAGTACTTCTTCTTCCGTGCCGAGGTCGAGTCCGCCCTCACCGACGTCTACCGCTGCGAGAACCGGCTGCGCTACATGATGGGCATCTCGGCGAGCGACGGCCGGCTGATCCGGCCGTCCGACGAGCCCACGACGGCGCGGATCAGCTTCGACTGGCAGCAGGCCCTCGTGGAGGCCCTGTCGCGGTCGGCCGAGCTCCGCAAGCAGAAGTGGTTCATCAAGCAGAAGGAGCTCGAGCTCGTCGCGGCCAAGAACCTCGTCCTCCCGCGGCTCGACGTCGTGGGCCGCTGGCGGTTCCTGGGCATGGGCGAGAACCTCATCAACCAGAACTACGACCCCTACAACGCCGACAACGTCGACCAGCTCGTCGGCACCGACGCCTACTCGACGCTGCTCTCCGGCCAGTTCCAGGAGTGGCAGGCCGGAGCGCAGTTCCTGATGCCCCTGGGCTTCCGGCGCGAATTGGCCACGGTTCGCCACCACCAGCTCCAGTTGGCCCGGGAGCGGGCCCGGCTCCATGACGAGGAGCTCGAGGTGTCGCACGCCCTGGTCGAGGCCGTGCGCAACGTGGACACGAACTTCGCCCTCACCCAGACCAACTTCAACCGCCGCGTGGCCGCCGAGCGGCAGGTGGAGGCGGTGGAGAAGGCCTACGAGGCGGGCACGGTGACGCTCGACCAGGTGCTCGACGCCCAGCGCCGCCGGGCGGAGGCGGAGAGCTCCTATTACCGCGCGCTCGTCGACTACAACCGGTCGATCTCGCAGCTCCATTACCGCAAGGGCTCGCTGCTGGAATACAACGGCGTGTTCCTCGCGGAGGGCCCCTGGCCAGGCAAAGCCTACTTCGACGCCCACCGCCGCGCCCGGCAGCGCGACGCGAGCATCTACCTCGACTACGGCCACTCGCGGCCCGGCGTGTTCAGCCGCGGCGCGATCACGCAGAACTTCGAGAGCGTCGGCGCGGACGCCCGCGCGATGCAGCTGCCCCCGCGCGACCCGGCCACCCGCGAGCCGACACCCGCCGGCCCGCCGACGCCGACCCCCGAACCGCCAGCGGAACGAGCAGGCGGAGCAGATGCTCGTCTACTCGATGCTCGCCGAGGCGGACCAGAAGGCCCTGCGGGCCGTGGTGGGGGAGGAGCGCTGGAAGGTGGTGCAGACGCTCGCCAACCAGGGCCGGTCGATGCGCTCGTGGATCGAGGGGCAGGGGCTGCTCGAGCCGAAGCGGAAGTGAGCGGCCCCCGACCCGGGCCCGGGCCTGCACCGGCGACCCGG
>JBJTIV010000049.1:0-7795 GCA_046095145.1 Planctomycetaceae bacterium | reverse complement strand
GGTGACGACGTGTGCCAGGCCTGGAGGGCCGGGTTGGGTCCAGCGGGCGGACGCCCGCCAAGCCCGGGGCGGCAGGATGCCGAGCCCGGGCGTGTTGCAAGTCCCGTCGCTTCCGCTCCGGGCTTGGATCGGTGACGACGTGTGCCAGGCCTGGAGGGCCGGGTTGTGTCCAGCGGGCGGACGCCCGCCAAGCCCGGGGCGGCAGGATGCCGAGCCCGGGCGTGTTGCAAGTCCCGTCGCTTCCGCTTCGGGCTTGGATCCGTGACGACGTGTGCCAGGCCCGGAGGGCCGGGTTGTGTCCAGCGGGCGGACGCCCGCCAAGCCCGGGGCGGCAGGATGCCGAGCCCGGGCGTGTAGCAAGTCCCGTCGCTTCCGCTCCGGGCTTGGTGCCCTGATATCCGTGGGCAGGCCCGGAGGGCCGGGTTGAACGTTTCACATGCAAGCCGCCGGCGGTGGCCGGGGGACTCCGGGTGTGAAGGCCAGCCCGTCGTCCATGCGGACGCGAATCGACGTCACGCGGCACTGCTCGAGCACCGTCAGTTGACGCTCGCCCGGGGCTCGCCCCCCTCGAAGTGCTGCCGCAGGTAGCGGGCCCGCTCGATGTTGCGGTCGCGGGTGTCGAGCTCCGTGCCGCTGAGCTTCTGCAGGTGGGCCGGCTGCGTGCGCACCAGGAGCGAGTTGATGTCGGCGATGTTCACGTCGCCGATCAGCCCCAGGAGCACACCCATCCGCACCCGCGACAACAGCTGCATCGTCTCCTCGGCGCTGATCGTCTGGGCCGTCCGCAGGATGCCGAAGGCGCGGCTCACCTGGTCGTGCACGTTCTGCTGCGTCTCGCGCACGAGGAACTCGCGGGCCCGCCGCTCGTAGTCGATGAGCACCGGCACCACGTCGCCCACCTGCTGGAGCAGCTCCTCCTCGGTCTTGCCGAGCGTAGTCTGGTTGGAGATCTGGTAGAAGTCACCCATGGCCTGCGAGCCCTCGCCGTAGAGGCCGCGGACGGCCAGCGAGATCTTGTGCAGGCTGCGGAACACCTTGTCGATCTGCCGCGTGATCACCAGCGCCGGCAGGTGGAGCATCACGCTCACGCGGATCCCGGTGCCGACGTTCGTGGGACAGGCCGTGAGGTAGCCCCAGCGCGGATGATAGGCGTAGGGCACCACCCTTCCCACCTCGTCATCGACGGCGCGGATCTGCCGCCACACGCCGTCGAGGTCGAGCCCGCTGTGCATGCACTGGATCCGCAGGTGGTCCTCCTCGTTGACCATCAGGCTCACCTGCTCGCGGCCGTCGATGGCCACGGCGCGGGCGCCCTGCGCCTCGGCCAGTTCGCGGCTGATGAGCTGCCGCTCCACGAGGAACTGCCGGTCCACGTCGGCGAGGCTGCCGACGTCGATGTATTCCAGGCCGGCGCCGGCTGGCGCGCGGGCGATCCGCTCGCGGAGGAAGCGCTCGATCTCGGTGCGGTCCTGCTCGGTGGCCCGGCTCACGAACGGGAACTGCGCCACGTTGCGGGCCAGCCGCACCCGGCTGCTCATCACGATGTCGGACTCGGGGCCCGTGCCGCGGAGCCACTCGCCCACCGTGTCGGTCAGGTTTTCGAGGTTCATGCGTGTGCGTTCCGGATCCGGGCGGCCCTCAGGCCCCGCTCGCGCCGAGCCAGCGCTCCTCGATGGAGCGGATCTCGTCGCGGTGCTCGCGGGCCAGTTCGTAATCCTCGCGGGCGATCGCCTCCTTCATGCCGCGGCGCAGGCCGATGACGCGGGTCAGGTCCTCGGTGCCCGCCGGCAGCGGCGGCTCCCCGCCGGCCGCCTCCGCGGCCTCGGCCGCCACGACCCGGTCCGGACGCCGGCCGGCATGCCGCGTGGCGCCATGGATGTTGGCGATCAGCGGCTCGAGTTCCTTCTCGAAGTGGACGTAGTCGTGAGGGCAGCCCAGGCGGCCCTGGTTGCGGAATTCGAAGAACGTGATGCCGCACATCGGGCAGGCCTTCTGGTCGATCTGCGCCAGCTCGTCGGCCGTCTGCGTGACGGCCAGCGGGCCCGACAGGCCGCCCCCTTTGCCCTCCTCGGCCCCGGCCGCGGCCTCCGACTGGTTCAGGTAGGTGCGGGCGTGGTCCTCGCAGAAGTGGAGCTCGTGGACCTCCCCCGCCTCCAGTTCGGTGATGTGGAACACCGCCGGCTTGTCGCACTCCTGGCACTTCATCACGCGCGCTCCCGCCGCGGCTCGTCCGCGTCTCGAGTGAATCCTCGAGTGAATCATAGCGGCTCGCCGAGTCCCGGTCGCCTTCGATTCCGCCGGTGCGGCCCGGCCGTGTTGGCGACACGCCGGCCCAGGGGTACGCTCGGTTCCGCTCGGCGGTTCGCCGCCGCTCCCTTCCCACTCGCCTTCATGCCGCACCTTCCGGACCAGGCCCGCTTCGCGGCGCTCGCGCGGGAGAGCCGGCTGGTGCCGGTCTACCGGCGGCTGTTCGCCGACGCGCTCACGCCGCTGTCGGCCTTCGCGCGGCTCGACGACGGCGCGGCGGCCTGCCTCTTCGAGAGCGTGATCGGCGGGGAGAAGGTGGGCCGCTACAGCTTCCTGGCGGCCGACCCCTTCCTGCGGCTCGAGGCCCGGGGCACGGCCGTGACCGTGACCGGCCCGGACGGGACGGAGTCGCTCGACTGCCCCGACCCGCTCGCCGAGCTCGAGCGGCGGATGGCCGGCTACCGCCCGGCCCGGCTGGCCGAACTGCCGCCGTTCACGAGCGGGGCGGTGGGCTGCGCCGCCTACGACTCCGTCCGCTACGTCGAGCGGCTGCCTGACGCGCCGCCCGACGACCTCGGCCTGCCCGACCTGTCGTTCGCCTTCTACGACCGGATGGTGGTGTTCGACAACGTCACCAAGGCGATCGACGTGGTGGTGCTGGCGCGGATCCTCGACGACTCGCCGGCGGGCCTGGAGCGGGCCCGCGCGGAGGCCTGCCGCCGGATCGACGCCACGATCGGGCGGCTCTTCGGCGCGAGCGACTGGCCGCCCCCGGCCGACATCGGCCCGCGGGCAGAGCCCCGCTGCCTGACCGACGGCACGGCCCGCTCCGCCTTCAGCCGAGAGGGCTTCCTGGCCGCGGTGGACCGGGCGATCGAGTACATCCGCGCCGGCGACGTCTTCCAGGTGGTCCTGAGCCGGCGGCTCGAGGTGCCCTGTGCGATGCCGGCGCTCGAGATCTACCGCACGCTGCGGGTGGTGAACCCCAGCCCCTTCATGTTCTACCTGCGGACGCCCGCCTACACGCTCGTGGGCAGCTCGCCCGAGCTCATGGTGCGCGCGGTGGACGGCGCCGTGACCGTGAGGCCGCTGGCCGGCACGCGGCGGCGCGGGGCCACGCCCGAGGAGGACCGGGCCCTCGCCGAGGACCTGCTCGCCGACCCCAAGGAGCGGGCCGAGCACGTGATGCTCATCGACCTGGGCCGCAACGACGTGGGCCGCGTGGCGGCGATCGGCTCGGTGGTGCTCTCCGACGTGATGTCGATCGAGCGCTACAGCCACGTCATGCACCTCACGAGCAACGTGACCGGCCGGCTGGCGGCCGGCCTCACGGCCTTCGACGCCCTGCGGGCCTGCCTGCCGGCGGGCACCGTGTCGGGCGCGCCCAAGATCCGCGCCATGGAGATCATCGACGAGCTCGAGCCGGTCCGCCGCGGGCCCTACGCCGGCGCCGTGGGCTACGTCGACTTCGCGGGCTCGATGGACACCTGCATCGCCCTGCGCACGATCGTGGTGGCCGGCGGCAAGGCCTACGTGCAGTCCGGCGCGGGCATCGTGGCCGACAGCGTGCCGGAGAAGGAGTTCGAGGAGACGCTCAACAAGGCCCGGGGCATGCTCGTGGCCATCGAGATGACGGCCGACCGGCTCGCGGCACGCGGAGGCGCGTCCGGGCGCTAGGGCGATGATCCGCTGCGAGCGTGCGACGGTCGAGCGGGGCGGGCTGGTGGTGTGCGAGAGCGTGTCGCTCGCGGTGGCGCCGGGCCATGCCACGGCCCTGGTGGGTCCGACCGGTGCCGGCAAGAGCTCGCTCGTGGCCGCGGCGGCCACGGCGCTGCCGCTCCACGCCGGCGACATCCTGATCGACGGCCGCTCGGTGCGGCGCGAGGCCGACGCCGTCCGCGGCACGATCGGCTACGTGCCCGCCTGCATGCCGCCCTGGCCGGGCGTGCGGGTGGACGAGTTTCTGGAGCTCTTCGCCGACACGGCCGGGCTGCGCGGGGCCGCGATCGACGCGGCGATCGCGCGGACGCTCGACCTGGCCGGCCTCGCCGGCCGGGGTGGACTCGAGGTCGATGCGTTGGCCGCCGGCGAGGCCAAGCGGCTCCTGCTCGCGCGGGCGCTGATCCACGAGCCGGCGGTGCTCCTGCTCGACGATCCCTTCGCGGGCCTCGACCCGGCGGGTCGCCGCGACGCCGAGCGGCTCGTGGCCGACGCGCACCTGCTCGGGCGGACGGTGCTCGCCGCGGTCGACGACGCCGACGTGCCGGCCTGCTTCACGCACGTGGCCGTGCTGTCCGAAGGGCGGCTCGTGGCCGCGGGGCCGGCCGACCCGGCCGCGTTTGCGGGGCGCACGTGGACGCGGCGGATCGCGTGCCCGGGCCGGGCCGCGGAGGCCGTCCGCGCGATCGGGCCGTTCGTCGTGGAGGCCGCGGCGATCGACGACGACGCGCTCACCTGCCGTCACGACCCAACGCGGGGCCCGTTCGCCGACGTGCTCGCCGCGCTCGTGAGGGCGGGGGTGCCGGTCGAGGCCGCAACGTTCGATCCGCCATGGCCGGCACAGCTCGTCGGGTGAGTCGGAATTCGCCGGCCGGGCAGAGCATGGCATGCTGGACGGCGTTCGTGCCCGGAGTCCCCCGGCTTCCGCCGGGGGCTTGCATCGCATTGGCAGCCGCCGGCTGGCATCAACCCGGCCCGAACCTGCACGCCCGGGCTCGGCATCCTGCCGCCCCGGGCTTGGCCGGCATCCGCCGGCTGGCATCAACCAGGCCCTCCGGGCCTCGCGCACCTTCCCGCTATTGAAAGCCCGGTGCGGACGCGACGGGACTCCGGGTGGTTGGGCGATACCACCTTGGATTTTTCCTTCTCCTCGACGGGACATCGTGAGCATGCCGCGAGCCCGCCTACCACGCCGCGCGAGCAACGCATGCCAGACGGCATGCCTGGCCGCGCAACCGCCAGCGCCGCGTCAGGCCGCGTCGTTCCACGCGCGACGGACTTCGGCGAGGCCTTCGACGCACAGGTCGTAGTCGTGGGCCAGCCGCTCGAAGAGCCGCCGCTCCTCGGCCGCGTCGTCGGGCTCGAGCGTGCTCACGAGCCAGTAGGCCCGCCGGCCCGCCTCGCGGTAGTCGCCGAGGTCGTCATGCGGACCGGAATGCCGCAGCCGCCGCAGGGCCTCCGGGTAGAGGCCGCTCCAGAAGAGCGTGGCGTCGCCGATCTGCCGGAACTCGGCCCGTGCCTCGTCGGCCGCGTGGGACCGGGCCTCGTCGAGCAGCCGCGTGACGGTCACCGCGTCGGGGGCCGCGGGCGCGGCGCCGGCCGGCGCGTCGAGCCGGAGGAACCGCACGAGCAGGAGTGACACGTAGTCCACCAGCGGCGGGTCCACGACCCCCAGCCGGGCGTGGAAGGCGTATTCCGTGAGGCCGCGGAAGAAGCGGTCGATGTCGGAGGGTTCGTGGGCGGCGAACATGGCGACGCTCGCGTCCGGTGTGCACGCGGGGTAACGTCTTCTACGCTCCGTTATAGGCTCCGGTTCTTTTTCGCGGCCAGACCGACTCCATGCCCGACCTTCCGATCGCCGGCCTGCCCGTGCTCGTGGCCGCCGGCCGCGAGGAGGCCCTGCGGCCGCTGCTCGTGCAGCTCGTCGTGATCATCCTCGCCGCCCGGGCCGGGGCCGCCGTGGCCCGCCGGCTGCGGCAGCCGAGCGTGGTGGGGGAGATCGTGGCGGGGCTCGTGCTCGGCCCGTCGGTGTTCGGGGCCCTCGCGCCGGACTGGTTCGCGGCGGTGTTCGGCCGCGGGGCGGGGGGCTCGGCCGCGGCCCTCGAGGCGTCGCTCACGAGCTTCAGCCAGGTCGGGCTCGTGCTCCTGCTCTTCATGATCGGCATCGAGTTCGACTTCTCCCACATCCGCCGCCAGGGTCGGACGGCGGCCGCCGTGTCCGTGGCCGGCGTGGCGCTGCCGTTCGCGCTGGGCCTGGGCCTCGCGGCCGTCATGGCTCCGCGGCTGGAGGCCCTGGGGGCGCCGGCCGGGATCGACCCGCGGTCGTTCGCGCTCTTTCTCGGCACCGCCATGTCGATCACGGCGATCCCGATCCTGGGGCGGATCCTCATCGAGATGGCCCTGCAGCACACGGCGCTCGGCGCCCTCGTGATCGCCGCGGCCGCCTGCGACGACGCGGTGGGCTGGACGCTCCTGGCGGCCGTGTCGGCGCTCGCCGCGGGCGACTTCGAGCCCGCCGCGATCGCGCGGATGGTGGGGGCCACGCTGCTGTTCGCCGGTTTCATGCTCCTCGTGGTGCGGCCGCTCGTCCTGCCCCGGCTGGAGCGGGCGGCGAGCGGCGACGGCCCGCCGCGGCTGTCGCTCGGCATGCTCTCGCTGCTCTTCGCGGCGCTCTTCGCCGCGGCCTGGGTGACGAGCCGGATCGGCATCTTCGCGATCTTCGGGGCCTTCCTCCTGGGCGCGGCGCTCTCGGGGAGGCCCCGGGTGCGCGAGGCCGTCGCCGCGCACCTCTCCGACGTCGTGACGGTCCTCTTCCTGCCGATCTTCTTCACGTTCACGGGCCTGCGCACGAACATGGGCTCGCTCGGCTCCCTCGAGGCCTGGGCCTGGTGCGCCGCGGTCTTCGCCGTGGCCGTGCTCGGCAAGTGGGGCGGCTGCGGGCTGGCGGCCCGGCTCGCGGGGCTCCCCGCCGGCGAGGCCGCCTGCGTGGGCGTGCTCATGAACACGCGGGCCCTGATGGAGCTGATCGTGATCAACGTGGGCCTCGACCTGGGCGTGATCCCGCCGGCGGTCTACTGCATGCTCGTGATCATGGCGATCGGCACCACGCTCATGGCCACGCCGCTGGCGGCCCGGCTGCTCCGCGGCACGCCGCACGAGGCGGCGCTTGAGGCCCGCGGTTTCCTCCGCGGCTGACGAGCCCGGCGGGCCCGGGCCGCCGGGCCGGGACCCGGCAGCAGACGATCAGGCCGCCCGGTTGCGGCGGCGTGAGCGGGCGCGATGCAGGGCGGCGAGGCCCACGCCGACGACGGCGGCGACCCACGTGGCCGGCTCGGGCGTGACCACGAACTGCGTCACGGAGCCCGCCGGCCGCTCGAGCCCGTCAGGCCCGGGGGCCGCAGGCTCCCGCGAGCGCGGACACGCGGTCGGCCACGGCCGCGAGCAGCGCCTCCCGCGGCTGCCCCGCCGATTCGGAGACGAGCCGCACGAGGGCCGAGCCCACGATCGCGCCGTCGGCCACGCTCGCGACCGCCTGCACCTGCTCGGGGCCGGAGATCCCGAAGCCCACGAGCACCGGCACGTCGGCCTGCGTCTGGAGCCAGCGCACGCGGTCGGCGAGCCCCTGTGGCAACTCCGCGCGGGGGCCGGTGACGCCGCCCACCGACACGCAGTACAGAAATCCCGTCGACCGCTTCGCGATGGCCGCGACCCTGAGCGAGTGCGGCTTCCGCGCCCGGTCCATTCAGCGACCGAGGAAGCCCCGGGCCGCCAGCGCGGCCGCATGCGGAGTGCCCCGGAGCAGACGGGCGGCCAGCGGCGTGGCCATGAT
>JBJTIV010000048.1:0-4605 GCA_046095145.1 Planctomycetaceae bacterium | reverse complement strand
TTTGGCCATGGGGGTGTGATCGGCGAGGTGCGTGTCGAAAATTCAGGGCGTGCTGACACCTCTATCGTAGCCGTATGCCGGCGACCGGCAAAACCCCAGGCCAACTGGGCCGGGGCTGCCCGTGCCGTCTCGTCCGGACGTTCGCTGCGCCATCCTGGGCTTCGCTCACTCGGAGGCGGCTGCGCTTCGCCCTCCGGGCTGCGCTGGCCACCTACGCCGGCTCGACGGCACGGGCAGCCCCGGCCCAGTTGGCCTGGGGTTTTGCCGGTCGCCGGCATACGGCTACGATAGAGGTGTCAGCACGCCCTGAATTTTCGACACGCACCTCGCCGATCACACCCCCATGGCCAAAGCCGGACCCCGCAAGAAACTGCCGAAGGAACTGGCGGTCATCAACGCCGACAACTGCACCGGCTGCGAGAGCTGCCTGGAGGTGTGTCCGGTGGACTGCATCGTGAAGGTGCAGCAGTACGACCAGTTCCACAACCTGCAGAGCTGGTGCGAGATCGACATCGAGCGGTGCGTGGGCTGCGAGGTGTGCGTGCACATCCCCGGCAAGAAGTCGAATCCCTACGACTTGAAGGTCTGCCCCTGGGACGCGATCGAGATGGTGCCCACCGAGCAGGTGGCCCAGGTGGTGGCCCAGATCGGCGGCCCGCCCGAGTACGTCGAGAAGCACTGGGACCGCCTCGTGGGGGCCGCCCAGCGGCTCGCCGAGATGAAGGTCGCCGCGGGCTGACGCGCGGCGATTCTGCCCCCGCGGGCCGCGGCTCCCGTCTGGATGGTTGACGGCGGCGCGGACGTTCCCTACCACTGAGGGTACGTCCGTACACCATCCGCCGCGGCCCATCCGTTCCATGGCAGCCCCCGCCCCGCCGCTCGACGCCGTCGATGCGCAGCTCCGCGCGCAGGTGCGGCTCGCGAGCGTGACCGGCGTCGGGCCGCGGCTGCGGCTGGCGCTCGTGAACCATTTCGGCTCGGCCGAGGCGGCGCTCGCGGCGGCGGCGGCGGAGCTCGTGCGGGTGCCCGGCGTGGGCCGCAAGGCGGCCGACGCCATCGTCGCCGCGGCCGACGACGGCTTCGCGGCGGGCATGCTCGAGCTCTGCCGGCAGCGCGACGTGCACGTGGTGCCCCACGGTTCGCCCGGGTATCCCGCCCTCCTGGGCACGATCGCCGACCCGCCGGGGCTGCTCTTCATCCGGGGCGGCTTCCTGCCCTGCGACGCGCTGGCGGTGGCGGTCGTCGGCTCGCGACACGCGACCGCCTACGGCCGCAAGGTGGCCTGGCAGCTGGCCGGAAGCCTGGCCCGCGCCGGCTACACGGTCGTGAGCGGCTTGGCCCGGGGCATCGACGCCGCGGCCCACCGCGGCGCCCTCGACGCGGGCGGTCGCACGATCGCGGTGCTCGGCGGCGGCGTGCTGGCCGTCTATCCGCCGGAGCACGACGACCTCGCCACGGAGATCGCCGGCCGCGGCGCGGTCGTGGCCGAGGCGCCGCCGCTGGCCGAGCCGTTTCGCGGGGCCTTCCCCCAGCGCAACCGGATCATCTCGGGGCTGTCGCTGGGCACGGTCGTGGTGCAGGGCGCCGAGACGAGCGGCGCGATGATCACGGCCCGGCTCGCCGGCGAGCAGGGACGCGAGGTGTTCGCGGTGCCCGGGCCGGTGGACTGCCGGATGTCGCGGGGCTGCCACCGCCTGATCCGCGACGGGGCGCGGCTCGTGGAGAGCGTCGACGACGTGCGCGACGAGCTCGGTCCGCTGTTCGAGACGGCCACCCCGCGAGCCGGCCGCGAGGTCCGCGTGCCCGCGGAACTCCAGCTCGACGACGTGGAGCGGCGGGTGCTCGACGCCGTCGACGCCCACCTGGCGGCTGGCGGGGCCGCCGACATCGACGAGGTGGTGGCCGCGAGCGGCCTGGCCGCGTCGCAGGTGCTCGCCACGTTGGGCGTGCTGGAGATGCGCCGCATCCTGCGGCGGCTGCCCGGCAACCGGATGGCGCGGGCGTGACGCCCGCCACGCATGGGCCGTCGCCGGCGTGGGCCGCGCATCGGGCCTGTGAACCGCGTCGTCCGCGTCGTATACTCCGCGTGGGGCTCATTCGGGATCACACGCGCATGCGTCGCCGTCCTTCTCCAGCCCGCGGTCTTCGCGGTGCGGCCCCCTCCCGGCTCTCCCGACTCGGCATCGAGCGCTGTGAGCCCCGGCGGCTGATGGCCTCCGACACGGGCCACATGGCCGTGGGCATGAACCTCGAGAACGTCGTCGACTGGTCGCCGGCCTGGACGTTCACCGACGCCTTCACGGCGTCGCGGCCGTGGATCTCCCACGCCTTCAACACCGAGACGTGGGCCACGTCGTGGGATCCCGCCGCCGCCCCGGTGCTCGAGCTCGACGCCGACGGCGACGTCCGCAGCCTCACGACTTGGACGCAGGGGGGCGTGCCCATGCGGCAGTTCGCCGGCACGCTCATGTTTCGCGGTCTGGGTGGCGGGTATGCCGGCGGCACCTACCGGGCCGAGTGGGACGGCACGGGCGTGGTCACCTTCGGCATGGACGCGGTCGTGTCGGCCCGCGGCCCGCCGGCCGGGGGGCGCAACGACGCCGACCTCCCGGGGAAGCCCACCGACGACGGCATCGACCTGCGGATCGAGGAGGCGAGCCCGATCGACCCGGTGCGGGACTTCAACGTCTGGATGCCCGACTGGAACGGCCGCAGCTTCGTCGGCGAGCGCTGGCAGCCCGGCGCCGCCTTCTCGCCGTTCCACCCGCTGTTCCTCGAGCGGCTCGCGCCCTTCGACACGCTGCGCTTCATGGGCATGCAGGAGACCAACACCTCCGACATCGTCACCTGGTCGCAGCGCCGCGACGCCGCCGACATCCGCCAGTGCTCGGGCCCCGAGGGCACGCCCAGCGAGCCGGTCGTCAACGGCATCTCGCTGGAATACATGGTGCAGCTGGCCAACGACCTCGACGCCGACCCGTGGTTCAACATGCCCCACATGGCCGACGACACGTTCGTGCGGAACTTCGCCACCTACGTCCGCGACCACCTGGAGCCGGGCCGCACGGCCTACGTGGAGTGGGCCAACGAGCTGTGGAACATCGGCTGGGGCTTCGAGGCCTCGGCCTGGGTCGCCCAGCGGGCGCGGGCCGAGAGCCTCGATCCCGACGATGGCCAGTGGATCGTGACCGGCCGCGAGGCCAAACGGGATTTCGACATCTGGTCGGACGTGTTCGCGGGCCAGGCCGGGCGGATCGTGCGCGTGGCGGCCGGCCAGGCGGCGAATGCGTGGATCGTGGAGCAGGTCACGGCACACATGGGGGGCGCGTTCGACGCGATCGCGCTGGCCCCCTACATCACCTTCACCGATGCGCAGCGGGCGAGTTACACGTCGGCCACGACGGTCGATCGCGTCCTCGCCGACGCCTGGACGAACGTGACGACGGCGCTCGAGTGGACCAGGGACCACGCGGCGCTCGCCGCGCGGCTCTCGACCCAGACGGGCCGTCCGATCCGGCTCGTGGCCTACGAGGGCGGCCCGCACCTCGACGGCCGCCATGCGGCCTACCAGCCCGCCTTCTACGCGGCGACGAACGACCCGCGGATGGGCGACGTCTACCGCGCGTATCTCGAGGGCCTCGACGCCGCGGGCCTCGACCTGTACGTCGACTTCCAGTTCACGGGCCCGCCGGGCGCATCGCCGTGGGGCGACTTCGCGAAGCTCCACCGCATGGACGAGCCGCTCGCCACGGCCCACCGCTACAGCGCGGTCGTGGCGGCGGCCGACGGCTCGCTCTGGGACGACGCCCCGCCCCCGCCGGCCGTGGTCTCCGTGGCGGTGGTGGACGGGTGGGCGGCCGAGACGGGGCTGGATCCGGCCGTGCTGCGGTTCACGCGCACCGGAGGCGACCTCGCGACGCCGCTCACCGTGGCCTACGCCGTGGGCGGCACGGCGACGCCGGGCGTCGATTACCAGCCGCTGGCCGGCGCCGTCACGTTCGCGGCCGGGGCGACCACGGCGGCCGTGGTCGTCCGCCCGCTCGACGACGCCGCCTACGAGACCGTCGAGACCGTGATCGTGACGGTCGTCGGGGGCACGGGCTACACGCTCGGCGCCGCCGCGCAGGGGCGGGTGTCGATCACGAGCAACGATGCCCCGCCCCCGCCGGTGGTGAGCATCACGCCGGCGAGCATCGCGGAGGGACATTCGGGGCTGCGGCAGATCCTGTTCTCGGTCACGCTCTCCGCGGCCTCCGCGCAGACGGTCTCGGTGCGGTGGGCGTCGTCGAACGGCACGGCCATCTCCGGCCGCGACTACAACGCCGCCTCCGGCACGGTCACGTTCGCCGCGGGACAGCGCGTGAGGACGGTCGGCGTGTGGGTGGTCGGCGACCGCACCATCGAGGCCCACGAGACGTTCCTCGTCACGCTCTCCGCCCCGGTGCGGGCCGTCCTGTCCACGACGGCCCGGCGGGCCGCGGGCACGATCCTCAACGACGACGGTCTCCTCCGTCTCGCCGCCTTCGCCGCCCCCGCCGACACCAGCACAACGACCAACCACGGATCTGGATCGCCGGCTAAGCCCCGCGACGCGAGGGGCTGCCC
>JBJTIV010000047.1:0-4456 GCA_046095145.1 Planctomycetaceae bacterium | reverse complement strand
TACAAGGCCCCGTACAACCGGCTGCTCAACATCCCGCGGGTCTACACGCCCGATGACAAGGCCATGCAGACGCCCAACTCCGACACCCCGTACTCGTGGGTCGGGTTCGACCTGCGGGCCGAGCCGGTCGTCGTCACCGTGCCCCGGATCGAGAAGGGGCGGTACTGGAGCCTGCAACTCATCGACCTCTACACCCACAACTTCGACTATCTCGGGTCGCGCACGACGGGCAACGACGGCGGCCGCTTCCTCATCGCCGGGCCCTCGTGGACGGGAGAGACCCCAAAGGGCATCACGAAGGTGATCCGCTGCGAGACGGACCTCGCCCTCGGGCTGTTTCGCACCCAACTCTTCAACCCTGCCGACCTGGAGAACGTCAAGAAGATCCAGGCGGAGTATGCCGTCACGCCGCTGTCGGCCTTTCTCGGCTGGGCCGACTTCGCCGCGCTGAAGCAGCGGATCGAGAAGGGCGAGGTGACCTCCGGTGACGTGTTCGGGACCCGGGAGTACCTGAAGAACAACTACCTCTACCGGATGGCCGCCGCCGTCCTCGGCATCTACGGCAACTCGAAGCAGGAGGCCATGTATCCGGTGTTTCTGGTGGACGCCGACGGGCAGAAGCTGAACGGCTCGAACCGCTACGTGCTCCGGTTTCCGCCCGGCCGGCTGCCGCCCGTGGATGCATTCTGGTCGCTCACCATGTACGACCAGCCGGCCAGCCTGCTGGTGGCCAACCCGCTCAATCGCTACCTGCTCAACTCCACGATGCTCGAGCAGTTCACGTACGACCCCGACGGCGGGCTGACACTCTTGGTTCAGAACGAGTCTCCGGGCCGAGACCGCGAGGCGAACTGGCTGCCCGCCTCGCAGGGCGATTTCTGCTGCTACCTCCGGCTCTACCGGCCGCAGGCCGAGGCCCGAACCGTTGCAGGAGGCGCGGCCCGACGAGGCGACCCGCCGATAGCGGGTCGAACCTGACGGCCGGCCGACGACTGGTTGATCGTCGCCGGCCGTTGCGAACCGCCTCGTGACCCCCCTATCCTGGGATGCCTGGGCCACGCGTGTCGCCGGGGGATGATCCATGGAACTCAAGTGCCCCTTCAACCGCGAGTCGCTCGTCGGCGCGGCCGTGACGGCCGGGATGGGGCCGACCAACCGTGACTGGTGGCCCGACCAGCTGAATCTCAAACTGCTCGGCCAACGGTCGGAGAAGGCCGACCCCATGGGGCCGGACTTCGACTACGCGCGGGAATTCCGCAGCCTCGACCTGGCGGCGGTGAAGGCCGACCTCCACGCGCTCATGACCGACTCGCAGGACTGGTGGCCGGCGGACTTCGGCCATTACGGGCCGCTCTTCATCCGCATGGCCTGGCACGCCGCGGGCACGTACCGCATCGGCGACGGCCGCGGCGGCGCGGGCCACGGCAGCCAGCGGTTCGCGCCGCTCAACAGCTGGCCGGACAACACCAACCTCGACAAGGCCCGCCGCCTGCTCTGGCCGATCAAGCGGAAGTACGGCCGCAAGATCTCCTGGGCCGACCTGATGATCCTCGCGGGCAACGTGGCCCTCGAATCGATGGGCTTCCGGACCTTCGGCTTCGGGGGCGGCCGCGAGGACATCTGGGAGCCGGAGGAGGACATCGACTGGGGCACGGAGCGCACCTGGCTCGGCGACGAGCGCTACGCGGGCGACCGCGAGCTGGCCAGTCCCCTGGCCGCGGTGCAGATGGGCCTGATCTACGTCAATCCCGAGGGGCCCAACGGCAATCCCGATCCCGTGGCGGCCGCCCGCGACATCCGCGAGACCTTCGCGCGGATGGCGATGAACGACGAGGAGACCGTGGCACTCGTGGCGGGAGGCCACACGTTCGGCAAGTGCCACGGTGCGGGCCCGGCCTCCCACGTGGGCGCCGAGCCCGAGGGGGCGCCGCTCGAGGAGCAGGGACTGGGCTGGGCGAGCAGCTTCAGGACCGGCACGGGTCCCGACACCATCACCAGCGGCCTCGAGGTCACCTGGACCCAGACGCCCACCCGCTGGAGCAATCTCTACTTCGACAACCTCTTCGCCTACGAATGGGAACTCGTGAAGAGCCCCGCGGGGGCGCACCAGTGGGTGGCGAAGGACGCGCCCGCCGACGTGCCCGACGCCTTCGACGCCCGCAAGCGGCACCGGCCGACCATGCTGACGACCGACCTGTCGCTCCGCTTCGATCCGGCGTACGAGACCATCTCGCGGCGCTTCCACGAGCATCCCGACCAGTTCGCCGACGCCTTCGCCCGCGCCTGGTTCAAGCTCACGCACCGCGACATGGGGCCGCGGCCGCGCTATCTCGGGCCCGACGTGCCGTCCGAGGAACTGATCTGGCAGGATCCGATTCCCGCCGTCGATCACCCGCTCGTGGACCGGAAGGACGTCGCCGCCCTCACGGCGCAGGTGCTGGCAGCCGGCCTGGCGGTCTCCGATCTGGTCTCGACCGCCTGGGCCTCCGCCTCGACCTTCCGCGGCTCCGACAAGCGCGGCGGGGCCAGGCGGATGCGGCCGCCGTTGGCCCCGCAGCAGTCCTGGCCGGTGAACCAGCCCGAGCGGCTCGCGCAGGTGCTCGGCACGCTCGAGCGGATCCGGGGCGAGTTCAACGCGGCGGCCAGCCGCGGCCAGAGGATTTCGCTCGCCGACCTGATCGTGCTGGCCGGCTGTGCCGGCGTGGAGCGGGCCGCCCGGGACGCGGGGCACGACGTCACGGTGCCCTTCCGCCCCGGGCGCATGGACGCCTCCCAGGCGCAGACCGACGTCGAGTCGTTCGCCGTGCTCGAGCCGCAGGCGGACGGCTTCCGCAACTACGCCCGGGAGTCGCACGCGGCGACCGCCGAGCGGTGGCTCGTCGACAGGGCGAGCCTGCTCACGCTCACCGCGCCGGAGATGACCGTCCTCGTCGGCGGCCTGCGGGTGCTGGGGGCGAACCACGGGGGCGCGGCGCACGGAGTCTTCACCACCCGTCCCGGCCGGCTGACCAACGACTTCTTCGTCAACCTGCTCGACATGGGCACCGTCTGGAGGCCGGTCTCCGAAGCGCGCGATCTCTGGCAGGGCCGCGACCGCACGACCGGGGCGGTGAAGTGGACCGCCACGCGCGTGGATCTCGTGTTCGGCTCCAATTCGATCCTGCGCAGCCTCGCCGAGGTCTACGGCAGCGCCGACGGCGAGGGGAAGTTCGTCCGCGACTTCGTGGCGGCCTGGGACAAGGTGATGAACCTCGACCGCTTCGACGCCGTCTGACGCGGCGCAGGCACGCAGTCACCCCGAGCATCTGCGGCCGCGCGTCAACGCCGAGTCGGGAAACGCCGAACCGCGGTCTCCGCGCTCCTCGCGGTCACTCCTTGCCGCCGCGGCAGCGCCACCAGTCCATGAGCAGGTCGTGCGACGGCGTCACGACCACGTAGACGGCCAGCGACAGGATCGCCAGGCCGCGGGCATCGTGGGCCACGTGGGCCGCCGGCAGGCACCACCAGGCGGCGGCGACGGCCGCCCATGTGGGCACGAGCAGCGGGAGGGCCGCCACGTGGATGCGGCCGAGGGCGGCGAGGAGCGACCGCGGATCGACCACGGGCGCGCAGCCCAGGGCCGGCGCCAAGAGCCGCATCTGTCGCCAGGCATGCCAGCCGAGGAAGTAACAGCCCACCGCGAACAAGGGGTCGGTCGTGGCCTCGAGCAGGCCGATCACCCCCAGGTCGGCGACCGTGGCCAGTGACCGGGCCGGCCCGCCCGGGTCCCGACGCGTCCGCCACGCCTCGAGCGCCAGCGCGGCGACACCCAGCGCGACGAGCGCGAGCCCGATGCTCCTGACAGCCTCCGGCGCGATCGTCGGCGCGGCGCCCGCCAGCGCGACCACGGCGGCGGCGACCGCGGCCGACGCCTCCGGCCAGGCCACGAGCGGCATTCCCAGCACCGGCGCGCCGCGGGCGAGGGCCGCCAGCGCGAGGGCGCCGGGCCGGCGCACGAGCGGCGGCGACTGGGCGTCGGCGTGCGCGGCGCCGAAGTGCCAGCCGCTGAGCGCCACGAACGCCACGAGCACCGGCAGCGGTGCGAGCGCGATGCCGCCGCCCACGCTCGCCAGCAGCGCCACGTAGGCGGCGAACAGCGCCGCGACTGCCGCCGGCCCGCCGCACATCCGGCGCGTGACGGCGAAGTCGGCCGCGCCGTGCGGCAGGCCCACGACCATGAGCGACGCAAGCCACGGCCAGGGGGCCGCGGCCCGGGACCAGGCCGGCCCGAGCATCAGGCCGGCCGCCCCCGCCGCGGCGAACGCCGCGAGGGGCACGAGTCGGAAGGCGATCGCATCGAACCGGGCGCCGGCGCCCGCGGGACGAGCCGGGCCCGCCATGAACGTCACCTCCGGCGAAGCCGGGGCGTGGGGGGGCCCCCCCGCCGGGGGCGCGGCCGGGGCCCCCCCCCACCCCC
>JBJTIV010000046.1:0-2883 GCA_046095145.1 Planctomycetaceae bacterium | reverse complement strand
CCCCGAGGCGGCGCTCAAGGTGTAGGTGTCACGCCGACGCCGCTCGTTGTTCGAGTTGGGCTCTGTTGGTGCGGCGATTTGGGTTCAACGACTGAACCGCACCGTGCGCGCCACTCAGCCACTGTCGCCCCGGCCGCTGCTCCGCGGCGGCCCTGCTCGCCCGGAGGTGCGAGCAGCCGGCATTCGAGCCGCACCTCTGGCTGCGGCTCGGGATGCCTAGGCGAAAATCGGCAGGCTGCCGATGTGTCGCCTGAAAACGGAAACCCCGGCCCGGGAGGGTGTGGCGGAACACCACTCCCGGGCGCGGGGCCCTCTTCTGGACGGGGTTATTCGTTGCGGGCCAGCACGAAGCCGTGGTAGGCCTCGTTGCCATGTTCGCCGATGTCGAGACCCTCGACCTCCTCGTGCGGGGCGACCCGCAGGCCCACGGCGTACTTGAGGATGAACCAGCAGAGCGCCGAGACCGGCACCACGTACAGGCCCACGGCCACCACGCCCTGCAACTGGATGAGGAACTGCTCGAGGCCGCCCCCGAAGAACAGGCCCGCCTTCGGTCCGCCGGTGGCGGCCTTGCCGAAGGGGCTCTCCAGGAAGGGGGCCGTCTGCGAGAAGTCCTCGCGCGAGAAGAGCCCGACGCACAGCGTGCCGAAGATGCCGTTGACGAGGTGCACCGACGTGGCACCCACCGGATCGTCGACTCGCACGCGGTCGAAGAACAGCACCGCGAACACGACCAGCACACCGGCGATCGCACCGATGAGCAGGGAACAGGGCACGGTCGTGAAGTAGGCCGGCGCGGTGATCGCCACGAGCCCGGCGAGACAGCCGTTGAGCGTCATGCCGATGTCGGGCTTGCCGAGCAGGAGCCAGGCCGTGACCGTGGCCGTGAGCGTGGCGGCGATGGCCGCGGAATTCGTGTTCACGGCGGCATACGCCGCGCCGAAGCCGCCGTCGCCGACCACGCCCATCGTGCTGCCCGGGTTGAAGCCGAACCAGCCGAACCAGAGCACGAGACAGCCGATGAAGGCGGCCGTCATGTTGTGACCGGGAAGGGCGCGGGGCCGTCCATCGGCCGAGTACTTGCCGATCCGCGGGCCGAGGATGAGCGCCCCGGTGAGGGCGGCCCAGCCGCCGACTGAATGCACCACGGTGGAGCCGGCGAAGTCCCAGAACCCCTTGGCGCCGAGAAAGCCGCCGCCCCAGATCCAGTGGCCCGTCACCGGGTAGATGAGCAGCGCCATCAGGAAGCTGAACAGGATGAAGGAGTGGTACTTGATCCGCTCCGCCACCGCCCCCGACACGATCGTGGCGGCGGTGCCGGCGAACACCAGCTGGAAGAAGAACTTCGCGAACAAGGGCACCGTGGCCCAGCTGAGCGCCGGATAGACGCCGAGATATCGACCACCCTGCGCGGCATCGGCCCCCATGAGGGGACTGTTGTCCGGGCCGCCCACCATCCAGTGGCCCGACTTTCCGATCCAGCCACCCGCGTCGGCGCCGAACATGAGGTCGAAGCCGATCAGCCAGAAGCCGAGCGCCGTGGCGGCGAACACGATGAAGTTCTTCGACAGGATGTTGACGCAGTTCTTGGCCCGGGCGAAGCCCGATTCGACGCAGCCGAAGCCGAGATTCATGAAGAAGACGAGCATGCCGCAGACGAGCACCCACACGGTGTCGCCCGCCATCCAGAACCGCTCCTCGTTGGTGGCGGGAACGTAGGGGCCGACGGCCCCATCCGATTCGGCCCGCACGACCGCGGCCGCACAGGCGACCGCCAGGCACGGAAACCACAGCCACCACCGCATCCTGCGTGAATCCATCGTCGCCTCGTGAAGGTGCACGGTCAGGCGACCGCCGTCCCGCGACCTCGTGCTGGACCGCACCAAGCCGCCGCGACTCCGCCGCCGACGGAGACAGCAACCGGCGTGCCAAGGTCGCCCGGGATGCCGGCGTCCCAACGGAGCAAGCGGGACCGGCACCCGCGCGGCCGCCGGTATTTCGGCAGGAAACCGCACGTGGCTGGGGTTTTCGCGCTCCAAAAAACCGGTGTCGCGGTGGGGCCGCCCGAGCGGGCGACAGCCTGTGACGCGCGCAGCGGCTGCCGCCGCCGCGCGCAGTGGCCCGGGATCAGAAGGTGACCACGCGGCCCGCCGGGGAGGGGGGCTCGAGCGGGTCGGCGGAGTCGTCCCCGGCCTGCCGGGCCACGTCCGCGTCGAGGGCCGGCACGAGCGCCGCGTGGTGGGGCAGGCCGGCCCGGGCCAGGAAGTTGGCCACGAGCCGGAAGCCGTGTCGCGTGAGGATCGACTCGGGATGGAACTGCACGCCGTAGACGGCCGCCCGCTCGTCGGCGATCGCCATCACCGTGCCGTCGTCCGTGCGGGCCGTCACCACCCAGCCCTCGGGCAGCGCGGCGGGATCGACGACCAGCGAGTGGTAGCGGCAGGCCACGAGCGGGCTGGGGATCCCGGCGAACAGGTCGATGCCGTCGTGGAGCACGGCGCTCGTGCGGCCGTGGACGGGCTCCGGGGCGCGATCGACGCGGCCGCCGGCCGCCGCGGCGATCGCCTGGTGGCCGAGGCACACGCCGAGGATCGGCACGCGGCCGCGGAACCGCCGCACCGCCTCCACCGCGCAGCCCGCCTCCGCCGGCGTGCAGGGGCCCGGCGAGATGACGAGCGCCCGGGGCCCGAGCCGCTCGAGGTCGGCCACGGTGGTCTCGTGGGCCGGCACCACGAGCACCTCGGCGCCGAGCAGCTCGAAATGCCGGGCCAGGTTGAACACGAAGCTGTCGCGGTTGTCGAGGACGACGATCATGCCGCCGGCTCCCCGTCGCCCGCCGCGGCGAGCGCGGCCACGACCCGCAGGATGCCCTCGGCCTTGTGG
>JBJTIV010000045.1:0-2932 GCA_046095145.1 Planctomycetaceae bacterium | reverse complement strand
TCGACGGGACTCCGGGTCATTACGCGAACCCGCCCATGCATGGCCGGTCGGACGGCGCGCATGCCCGGTGTCCCCCGGCTGCCGCCGGGGGCTTGGATCGGCGGCACGCGGCTCGCCGATTGCCGCCTACATCTCGGCGAGGTCCGGGTGGGGTTTGTGCTGTTTTTCGTCCTTCGCATCCGTGGGCGTGGCCTCGGTGAGCCGGAGGGTGCCGGCCACGCTGACGGCGTTTTCCAGGGCCGTCCGCACCACCTTCGTGGGGTCGACGATGCCCGCCTCCACGAGGTCACAGTACACGCCCCGGGCCGCGTCGAACCCGTGGGCGGCCGTGCCGCGCTTGAGTTCGCCCACCACCACGCCCCCGTCCGCGGCGGAATTCTCCGCGATCGTCCGCGCGGGCACCTCGAGCGCCTGCCGCAGGATCCTCACGCCCGTCCGCTCGTCGCCGTCGCAGTGCTTTTCGTCGTCCTCCAGGGCCGCGGTCGCGCGGATGAGCGCGAGGCCGCCGCCGGGCACGATGCCCTCCGCAATCGCCGCCCGGGTGGCGCTGATGGCGTCGTCGAGGGCCTCCTTGCGGCTTTTGAGCTCCGCCTCGGTGGGCGCCCCGACGCGGATGATGGCCACGCCGCCGGCCAGCTTCGCCAGCCGCTCCTCGAGCTTCTCGCGGTCGTAGTCGCTCTTCGTGTCGGCGATCTGGCGGCGGATCTCCGTGCAGCGGGCCGCGATCGCGGCGCGGTCCCCCTTGCCACCGATGATCGTCGTCGTGTCGCGATCCACGGTCACCTTCGCTGCCGAGCCGAGATCGGCGGGCTTCACGGCCTCGAGCGTGATGCCGAGGTCCGCGGCGATGAACTTCCCGCCGGTGAGGATCGCCATGTCCTGCATCAGCTCCTTGCGGCGGTCGCCGTAGCCCGGGGCCTTCACCGCCACGCACTCGAGGATCCCGCGGAGCCGGTTGACCACGAGCGTCGCGAGGGCCTCGGCCTCCACGCTCTCGGCGATCACCACCAGCGGCCGCCGCACGGTCAGCATGGCTTCGAGGAAGGGGAGAAACTCCTTGAGACTGGCGATCTTGGCCTCGTGGAGGAGGATCACCGGGTTCTCGAGCACGGCCTGCTGCCGCTCGGGATCGGTGACGAAGTACGGGGAGAGCAGGCCGCGGTCGATCTGCATGCCGTCCACGACCTCGATCGCCGTCTCCGTGCCCTTGGCCTCCTCGACCGTCACCACGCCCTCGCCCCCCACCCGCTCCATCGCCTCGGCCACGAAGTCGCCGAGCATCGTGTCGTTGTGGGCCGAGATCGCCGCCACCTGGGCCTTCTCCCGGCGGCTGGCCACGGGCCGCGACAGCTCGCGGATCACCGCCACCGCGGCCTTGAGGCCCCGGTCGAGGCCGCGCTTGATGTCCACGGCGCTCGCGCCGGCGGCGAGGTTGCGCAGGCCGGCGGCGAAGATGGCGTGGGCCAGGAGCGTGGCGGTGGTGGTGCCGTCGCCCACCACGTCGGCCGTGCGCTCGGCCGCCTCGCGGAGCATGTGCGCGCCGAGGTTCTCCTCGGGGTCCTCGAGGTCGATCTCCTTGACGATCGTCACGCCGTCGTTGCACACCAGCGGCGCGGCCCACTTCCGCTCGATGAGCACGCACTTGCTCTTGGGCCCGAGCGTCACGCGGACGGCGTCGGCGAGCGTGGCGGCGCCGCGGAGCACCCGTTCGCGGGCCTCGGAGCGAAACAGGATGCGCTTGTGGGCCACGGCGAGCCTCCGCGATGAGCGGCGGCCATGCCGGGGAGAACGACCCGGGAATGATACGGCCGGGGTCAACCGGAGACGGGTGCGATGCAAGCCCCCGGCGGAAGCCGGGGGACTCCGGGTGTGAACGCGATCCGTCCGGCCATGCTCGAGCGATCTCGCCCAATGACCCGCATACCCGTCGAGGCAGAGGAACATTCAAGGACGGTCTCGCCCAATAACCCGGAGTCCCGTCGAGAAGGAGGAAAATTCTACGGCGGTCTCGCCCAACGGCCCGGAGTCCCGTCGCTTCCGCTCCGGGCTTGCCTCTGCACGGCAAACCTCGGCATCGTGCCGAGTTTGCCTTGGCCGGCCTCCGCCGGCTGGTCCGCACTCGGCCCTCCGGGCCTGGCGCGAGTGCTGGGATCGAGATGGCCTCCCGGCTGGAAGCCCCAAGCGCCAGCGCGGGGAATGCGGGTCGCCTCCCCGTTCGGTTACGGTGACGCAATGCGGCGTTCCGCCCGCATCCCCGTCGCTTCCGCTCCGGGCTTGCATGGGTGCGGTTTTCGACGATGACTACGGCGTGAGCCACCCGCGAGGCATCCCCGCCATGCACGTCGAGCGCGTCAAATACGTCATCTGGGCCGCCGACATGGACCGGGCGATCCGGTTCTACCGCGACCTGTTCGGCGGCCGCGTGCTCAAGCACAACTCCGTGATCGCCGAGGTGGAGATCCTCGGCTCCGTGATCGGCATCCACTCCGGCGGCGAGGGGAAGCGCACGTGGACGGGGCTCAGCTTCCAGGTGCCCGACGTGATCGCCGGGGCGCGGGAGGTGGTGGCGGCGGGCGGCACGGTCGAGCGCGAGCCCGAGCCGGAGAACGGCGAGCCGCCGCACCTGGCGATGTGCATCGATCCGGAGGGCAACGAGTTCATGCTCTCCAGGAAGCGCGGGTGAGTTGGCCATGAAGCGGCCCCGCAGGCGTCCCTCCGGCGACGCTCGTGGCCCGCGCGGCCCGCGGCCGGGCGCGCAGCGGCGGCCCGGCCGCGGCGCGGGCGATCGACGGCCGCGCGAGGCCGGCCGGCCGGCGCGGCCTGCGGCCCGCGAGCGGCCGCGGCACCGCGGCAAGAGCGAGGAGATGGTCCACGGCGTGCGGGCCTGCGAGGCCTTGTTCGCCAAGCGGCCCGCCGAGATCGTGCGGGTCTA
>JBJTIV010000044.1:0-2063 GCA_046095145.1 Planctomycetaceae bacterium | reverse complement strand
GCTCACCGACCCGCTCCCGGCGCCCACGTCCCAGACCACGCTCGCGGGCCTGATCGCCAGCTCCGCCAGCGCCAGCGACCGCACCTCCGCCGGCGTGAGCAGGCCGCGCTTGGGCCGCGACTGCAGGAAGCACTCGTCGGGATTGCCGAACAGCCGTGTGCCGGCGGCGGCCGCCGCGTCGGTGGCGGGAGCGCGGCGCACGAGGATCATCACGTTGAGCGGCCCGAAGGTCTCGCAGGCGATGTCGGCCAGGCTGCCCTGCGTGACCCGCTCGTCGGGCGAGCCCAGGTTCTCGCAGACGTAGGCCTGGAAGTGGTCGATCCCCTCGTCGAGCAGCGCCCGGGCCACCGCGGCCGGCGGCCACTGCTCGCTGGTGAACAGGCCGGCGGTGTCGGCCCCGCGGATGCGGTCGACCACCCGCTCGATCGACAGCCCCGCGAGGTTCGCGAGGAAGGCCTCCTCCCACGACTCCTTCACGCGGGCGAACGCCAGCTGCATGCTGCTGACGTGCGGCACCACCTCGAAGCGGTCCTTGCCCAGCTTGGCACAGACGTACCGCGCGGTCCCGTAGAAGAGCGGGTCGCCCGAGGCCAGCACCACGGTCCTCCGCGGGCCGACGGCCTCGATCCGCTCCACGAGTTCGTCGAGCCCAGCGACGGACTCGAGCCGCGACCGCAGCGCCGTGGGCAGCAGGGCGGCGCACGACGCCGGCCCGAGCAGCACCTCCGCCGCCTCGACGAGCCGCCGCGCCTGCGCGGTCATGCCGTCGACGCCGTCGTCGCCGATGCCGACGATGTGGATCTTGTCCGTGGCCACCGCGTGCGCCTTTCCGGTCGGCCGCGGGCCGCCCGCTCGTGCGGGACCGGTGCCGTCAGGCCTGGAACGAGCTGCCGCAGCCGCAGCTCTTCTTCGCGTTCGGATTGTTGAACGTGAAGCCCCGCTTGTCGATCCCCTCGTGGAAGTCGAGGGTCGTGCCGTCGAGGAACAGGTCGCTCTTCTTGTCGACGACGACGGCCACGCCGTGCTGCTCGGTCCTGGTGTCGGCCTTGGGATCGAACGCGGTGTCGAAGCCCAGCGAATACTGGAAGCCGCTGCAGCCGCCGCCGGCCACGCCCACGCGGAGCACGGTGGCCGGATCGAGCTTCTGCTCGGTGATGATCTTCTTGACCTCGTGGGCCGCCTTTTCCGTGAGCATGACGGACATCTGCAGCTCTCCTCGTGAGGGATTCCGGCGGCCCGCATTCCTGTGCCGCCGATGTCATGAAATGATAGACCGCACCCCCACGCAAAGGAAGCCCGGCGCGCGAGCGACGGGAGAGCGGGTGCCGGGTGATGACGGCTCCGCGGTGGCTGATTGAGGTGACGGGCCGTATTCCCCGCGCTCGCGCGTGTTGATGGTGCGCGCCGGGCCTGTTGAAGCCCCCGGCGGCAGCTGGGGGACTCCGGGTGGTCCCGGCTCCCGGTCCGCGTGCGGTTCGAGCGCACCTGCCGCAGACGCCGCGACGTCATGGGGCATGGCAGACGGTCTCCGCCGCGACGCGGTGTCCCCGGGCTTCCGCCCGGGGCTTGCATGTGAGCCCCCGGTTCCGATCGCCGTCAGCACAGCCTCCGCGGACACTGTTCGGCCCGGGAATCCCGCCGTCATCCGCCGCCGTGGCATGCCGCGAGCGCACCATCCACACACGCGAAGCCCCGCGCCAGGCCCGGAGGGCCGGGTTGACACCAGCCGGCGGAGGCCGGCCAAGGCACGGTCGGCACGATGCCGAGCCGTGCCGTGAAGATCTGGGCCGGGTTGACCCCAGCCGGCGGAGGCCGGCCAAGCCCGAGTCGGCACGATGCCGAGCTCGGGCGTGAAGTCTCCCGCCGCGGGCGGGCGTGAAGATCTCACACCGCTTATACGGATCCCACTTAATCCTTAGGCGTGATCCACCCGGTTCTGCAGATTGATCGGATGTCTTTCCTGCGAAGCGTCCGGTGGCTCCTAATGGCTTTCTCGACGAGGGCCTGCTCGTGACGGCATGCTCGCGGCGGCGAAGCTTGCTCGCTGCCGCATGACGGCCCGG
>JBJTIV010000043.1:0-8416 GCA_046095145.1 Planctomycetaceae bacterium | reverse complement strand
CCGCTGGTGCCCGAGAACGTCCCCGCCGCCGTCCGGCCCGCGATCAGGTCGGCCCGCAGGTCCGCCTCCGTGGCCCCCGTGGCGATGTCGATCCGGCCCTTCCCGATGTCCACCGTGCCCCCCGTGGCCTGGTCCACCGTCAGGCTCGTCGCCGAGAGCACGAGCCGAGTGGCCGTGGGCAGCGCCAGCGTGCCCCCCGTCTGCACGAGAATCGGGCTGGCCGCCAGGGCGTCGGAATGGGTGACGAGAAGCGTGCCCCGGTTGACGCTCGTGGCGCCCGTGTAGGTGTTGGCCGCGCCCAGCGCCAGCGTGCCGGCGCCCGCCTTCACGAGGCCCGTGGTGCCGGTGAGCGTCGCGGCGACCGTGGCCGTGGCGCCGCCGGCCACTTCGACCGCGCCGCCGGCCGTGCCGCCGAGCGTGAGGCCGGCGCCCGTGAGCGTGTAGCCTGCGGAGGTGAACTCGAGGCCGCCGTCGGCGGCCACGCCGGAGTCCAGGGTCACCGTGCCGCCGGTGCCACTGAAGATCGCCCTGGCACCGGGCACCCAGCTCCGAACCGTCGTGCCGTCGAACCAATTGTTGCCCGTCAGCGTCCACGTGCCGTCGCCGCCCGGGTGCACGCCATCCCCGTACCACGTGAGCTTGGCCGGCGTGGGGATGGCCGTGAACTGCATCGAGAGGGCGGGCTGCCGAAAGGTGAAGGGCCTGGGATCCGTCTCGCTCGTGGGAGCTTCCATCGTGGACACGTCCCATCCGATCGACGTCGCCCCGAGGTCGCGATCGGTATTGAGGCGCACCTGCAGGAAGCGGCCGCCGGCGTAATCGGGGTGGGCCTCGTAGAAGGTCCGCAGATATCCGGCCAGCAGCGTCGCGCCCTGGTCGTCGCTGAAGGTGCGGGCCACGTGCTTGCCGAGGGCGATGATGTTGTCCTGGAGCTTGAGGTTGTCGGCTCGGTCGGGGCGAGCGATCTCGGTGTTGGCTTCGAGATGCTCGGCGAGCCGCGTGGTGCCGTCCGTGATCCCGATCGCCCACAGGTCGGCATTCACGGTGCTGACGTTGCCCGTCTGGGCCACGATGTGGAAGCTCACGTAGGCCCGTTCGAGCAATGCCGGGTCGCCGCCGGCCGGCAGCTCGAAGGCGAGGACGGCCGATCGACCATAGCCGTCGTTGGGAGCGTCGGTACTCGAGCCGACGCGACCGACGGAGGGATCGTTCCGCAGCACGCCCGATTCCGTCACGGAGAAGTCGAGCGCGTCGCCGTTGACGAGCTTGCGCGTGAAGGGATTGACGCCGTTGGCCTCCTTCCGGAGGTCCAGGAGCCGGCGCTGCATCTGTGCCTGGAGGTCCTTCGTCTCGGCCGGGAGCTGCTCGGCCGGGCCCGGCTGCAGCAGGTTGTTCACCTGGTAGGCGTCGTGGACGACGTCGTAGAGCTCGTCGAACTGGGTGCCCAGGTCCGGGTACGCGATGTAGAGGTGGGTCGTGGACCGCACCGCCTCCCAGCGCGGAATGCCGGGCTGCTTCTCCTCGGGATAGTACTCGGCGTAGACGGCATCGCGGACCAGATCCCCGGATCCGCTGAGCAGGCCGTTGAGCGGTTGCCCCTGCATCGACTTCGGCACCGCCACTCCCGCGGCCCGCAGGATCGTCGGGGCCACGTCGATGTTCGTGACGAGCGCGTCGGAGGTCCTGCCCGGATCCACGCCGGGCCCCTTCATCAGCAGGGGAACGCGGATCGACTCCTCGTACGCCAGCCGCTTGTCGCCGCGACCGTGCTCGCCCCAGAAGAAGCCGTTGTCGCTGGTGAAGATGACCAGGGTGTCGTCATCGAGGCCCTTGGCCTCGAGCGCATCGAGCACGCGGCCGATGTTGGCATCGATGTCCTTCATCATCTCCATCTGGCTGATCTGGACGCTGTTGCCCATCGTGTTGTTGAGCGTCAGGCCGCCGAGGCCGGGACGGCTGAAGACCGGCTTCTCGTCGTTGATGTCGTAGCCGCCGTACGCCGGCGTGGCGTTGGGCGGCCGATCGATGACCTGCCCGGCGTAGGAGCCGCCGGACGCGGTGTATTGGTCGCCATGGGGGGCGTGCACGGCCTTGAAGGACAGCGTCAGGGCGAACGGTTCGGCTCGGCTGCCACCGGTGCCGTAGTCGCGAAGAAAGTCGAGGGCGTAGTCGGTGAGGACGGTGGTCGTGAAGCCGGTGCCGTTGACGGTGATCGCCGGGGCGGCGTCCTTCTTGACGCGGAGCTGGGGATTGACGTGAACGCCCTGTCCCTGGAACGCCGCCCAGTAGTCGAAGCCGGGGCGGGCCTCCAGGTAGGAGTCCATGTGCCACTTGCCGACCAGGGCCGTGCGATACCCGGCGGCCCGCAGGGCATGCTGATAGATGGGAAGGCGTTCATCGGGCACGCTGTTCACGTCGTCGTTGACCGTGTAGCCGTGGGTCGTGGCGTATTGGCCGGTCATCAGCGACGCCCGGGACGGCGAGCACAGCGGGCAGTTGACGAACGAGTTGCGGAAATTCATGCCCTGACCGGCGACCCGCTGATCCAGGTTGGGGGTCTGGACGAAATCGTGGCCGGTCACGCCGAGGCCGTCGTGCCGCAGATCGTCCACGTAGAACAGGACGATGTTGGGCCGGGAGCCGGTTTGGGCCCGCACCACCCCGGCCAGGCACGAGACGGCCGCCACCGCCACGAACGCCCGGCCCGCGAATATCCGCCCCATCGATACCCGGCCCGGCAGCCGGAACCTGCCGTGACGACCGGAGCCTGGGAACGTCATGGGGCAGGAAGTCCTGCGGCGGGCGGTCGGGAGGGTTCGGGCCGAGCGCACGCCACGTCGCCGGAGCGTGTCCGCCGGCTCGGCACCGGACACAATCATTCCGACGGCGTGGGCGATCGTGCCACGATTCCGCGGTCCGAAAGGCCGCAAACCATGGCTCCGTCGGGGCTCCGGGCTCCCGTCGTCCGCACCCCTGGGAACACCGGCCCGCGATGGCACAATCGCGGCCGGGATCGGAATATCAGCGGGGAAATCGAGCCCCTTCCGCTCCCCTCGTCCGCAGGGATCATGATGGCCGGTCCGCCCGAATCCGACCGAGAGCTGTTCGTCAGCCTCGTGGCGGCGAATTACGACCATCTGCGGCGCTACGTGTACACGCTCCTGCCCAACGAGGAGGACACGAAGGACGTGCTGCAGGAGGTGTGCATCTCGATTTCACGACGGTTTGACGAGTACGACCGGTCCCGGCCGTTCCTCCCGTGGGCCTGCCGCTTCGCCTACTTCAAGGTCCTGAAGTTCCAGGAGCAGGAGCGTCCGCGCCGGATGATTCGACTGCCTGCCGAGGTGCTGGAGTTGCTCGCCGTCACCCGTGCGGAGGAGGAGCCGGTGCTCGCCGCGCGGCTGGTGGCCCTGGAGAAGTGTCTCGACAAGCTCAGCGACCGGGATCGCCGCCTCATCCAGGCCCGCTATGTGGATCGCACGCCGACCGACGAGATCGCCTCGTCGTTCTCCCAGAGTCGTCGGACCTTGTTTCGCAACCTCGAACGGGTGCGGCGGCTCCTGTTCGACTGCATCGATCGCACGGTCGTGCTGGGGGGGCACCCGTGAACCGGTCCGATCACGACGCCATGCACGCGCTCCTTTCGGCCGTGGTGGATGGCACGGCCGACGCGGACCAGATCGCCGACCTGGCGCGGCGGCTGAAAGCGGATGCCGAGATGCGGAGAGTCTACGTCCGGTATCTCGACATGCATGCGGCCCTCCAGGGCGGGCAGTTGCCCCGCTCGGCCGCTCGGCCGCGACGGGTGCCTTGGCTCGCATTCGTGTCGTCGCTCATGGCCGCGTCGATCGTGCTCGCCTGGCTCGTCATGCCGCCTCCGCAGGGCGATGGCGGCCGCGAGTTGGCGGGGCCGACGGAGATCGCGCCGGGGGCCGCGGCGCCGTCCGCCTACGTGGCCACGGTCGCCGCCGCGAGCGTCGACGCGATTCTCGACGGTGACCCCGTGCGCGTGGGGATGAGGCTCACGGCGGGCCCATACTGCCTGATGAGCGGCGGCATGGGCATCCGTTTCGACGGCGGCGCCAGCGTCCTGCTGGAGAACTCGGCGCAGTTCACGATCCATTCGCGGCGAGCCCTGGAGATCGACCAGGGGACCATGGTCTTCGAGGGCGATCAGACGTGCGAGTCGATCGAGGTCGTCTCCCCGCACTCGGTGTTCAGGAACATCGGCACGCGATATGCCGCCGTGATCGACGCCCAGGGCGAGGAACTGCACGTCGCCGAGGGTGCCGTCCGTCGAACGGCCGGCGAGGGGGGCGAGGCGGCAAGGCACGAACTGGTCGAGGCGGGGACCGGCCGTCGGTATGGCGCGAGCGCCGCCGAGTCCCAGTCGATCCCGCTTGATCATGCCCTGGTCGCCCGGTCGTTGGACGACGATGCCCAGGCCGGCAGCGATGCCGGGCCGACCGTCACCGATGGCTTTCGTGGCGGTGGCGACCGGCTCCGCGGCACGGATTCGGGCATCGGCTGGCTGGGCCCGTGGGAGGCGAACAAGGATTCGCTGCGGCTGGCCGCGCCCGGCTTGGCCGGTGCCGGTTCCGTCGCTGTGATTCACGACGGCTCGGGTAGGCACACGGGAGCGCGGAAGGGAGCGGCCAACCGCAAGCTCGAGACGCCGATCGACCTGTCGCAGGACGGCATCTGGTACCTGCGGTTTCTCGTGCGGCGGAGCCCGGCCGGATCGGATGAGCATCGCGCGATGGTCGTTCTGCGGACGCGGGGCCTGTCGGAAGCCGAGGAGCTCGAGCGAAACACGCTGATCCAGATCGCGCTGCGGCGGACCGATTCGGCGCTGCTGCGGGTCGCCGACTCGTTCAGCCGCGCCTCGATCCCACAGGTTCCCGGCCAGACGTATGCCGTGGTCGCCAAGATCGTGGCGGGCCGCGCGCAGCCCGACCAGGTGCTCGTGAGCGTGATGGCGGCCAATCGACTCACGGGTTCCACCGAGCCGACCGAGTGGTCCGTGGTGAGCGAGTCCGTCGACAGCGACATGCGGCTCGACAGAATCTCGCTCGAGTGCACCAGCAGCGGTGAGATCGCCATCGGTGACCTCTGCATCGGACCCACGTGGTCAAGCGTCGCGAAACCTCTCGATCCCTGAGCCGGCCAAAACACGCCCCTGGCGATCCGCTCGTCCTGCAGGCACTCCACGGAAGCAAGGAGGTCAGTCATGCACCCACAGAGAGTCCCACCGATCCACGGTGTCTGGAGGCTCTCGTCCTCCATGCTGGTGTGTGCCGCCCTCGTCTTCACGGCCGCTGGGCTGTCCCGATCGGCCGTTGCGCTCGATGGCACGTGGACGGCCACGACCAGTGGCACCTGGGGCACGACGACCAACTGGCAGGGGGGCATCGTCGGTACCGGAACGGGTTTCACCGCCACATTCGCCCCCGACATCACATCCGACGTCACGGTGACGAACAACCAGCAGCGCGCCATTGGATCGTTGGTCTTCGGAACCGTCGATGGAACGAATTCGGGGAATTGGCTCGTCTCAGGCTCGCAAATCACGGTGACCAACGGCAGTCCGGCCACCAACGCAACCATCACGGTCAACAGCCTCGGCTCGGCCACCATTTCGAGTGTGATCGCGTCGGGAACGGCAAACAATGCGCTTCTCGTCAAGAACGGCGCCGGGAAACTCATCCTGACGAATACCGCCAATTCCATCGGCAACAGGATCTCGATCACTGCTGGCACCTTGGAAATCGGCAACGAACGGGTCTTGGGGGCCCAGCCCGGCGCATACACGGCAGACCAACTGCAAATTTCAAATGGCGCCATGCTCCGGACGACCGCGAGCGCCACGATCAGTTCGAGCCGCGGGATCACGATCGGCTCTGGTGGCGGAACGATCAGCGTCAATGGCGGACTTATGACTCTTGCCACGCGGGTCTCCGGTTCCGGGAACACCATGACCGTGACCGGTTCCAGTGCCTTGACGCTGACGACCCCCGCCGTAGGGACGAACGTCGACTGGGATTTCGCTGCGAATGCCGGTGTGCGAGCCTTCTTCGAGGGTGCCAACGCCCTCGGCACCGGGAGCGTGAGGGTTCGCAACGCCGTCAGACTGACGAGCCAGAGCATGACGACCGGGACGTTGGCAAACGCCGTCACGCTGGACAATGGGGCGGGGATAACTGCCCGATCGACCGGCGGGGCCCAGACATACACCAATGTGACGTTGCCCTCGACCGGATCGCTCCTCTTCAACAATGACGATCAGGCCACCGCTGCGCTCACGATCGCGTCGGGCCAGGAGTTGACGGGTAGTCTCACCATCAACACACAGCAGGGCGGGACGAATGCCGTCGGCGACGTCACGCTCTCGGGCATCTTCTCTGGGACAGTCGGAGCGCTCATCAAGACGGGCACTGGCGCTTCCGGAAGGCTGATCCTCACCGGTGCCAATACGTATGGTGGCAACACCACGATCAACTCCGGCACGCTCCAACTCGGCAACGGCGGTACAGCCGGCTCGCTTTCGACGGCGAGCGTGATCACGGGTTCGGCCGGCGCCACGCTCGCCTTCAAGCGCAGCGACACGATCACCTCCGGCGTGGACTTCAACAGCGCGATCATTGGCGGGATCAACGTCGCGCAGGTGGGCTCTGGAACCGTGATCCTCACCGCCGCCAACACCATCGGCAAGACATCGATCACGAACGGCGTGCTGCAGATCAGCAACGCCAACCAGTTGGGGTCAGCCCCGGGCTCGTTCGCTGCGGATCAGTTGACGATCTCGAACGGTGCCACGCTGAGAACCGGCACCAGCCTCACGATACCGGTGAACCGCGGCATCACCATTGGCTCTGGCGGTGGCAAGCTCGACGCCAACGGAGGACAGTTCATCATCAACAGCCGGTTCACGGGCGACAACCAGACGGTGACGGTGACGGGTTCGGGCGGGCTGACGCTCACCAACAACACCGGCACCGCATCTGACGTCGACTGGGATTTCGCGATGAATGCCAACCAGCGAGTGTTCTTCTCGGGCAGCAATTCCACTTCTTTGGGCACCGGCAACGTGCTTGTCAGGAGTGGCGTTCGGCTCGTGAGCCAGTCCGTGGCACCCCCAAGCGGCGAGGTGACCAATGCCGTCACGCTCGAGAGCGGGGCCGGGCTCTCTGCCCGTTCCACCGGCGGTGCCGTCACGTACACCACTGTGACGTTGCCCTCGTCCGGATCGCTTATCTTCAACAAGGACGATCTGGCCACCTCTGCACTCACGATCGCGTCGGGCAGGGAGCTCACAGGCGATCTCACCATCGACACGTCGCAGCAGGCTGCCAATGCCGTCGGTGACGTGACGCTCTCGGGCATCTTCTCCGGGGCGGGTGGGCTTTCGAAGGCCGGTACTGGCACCTCCGGCAGGCTCATCCTCGGCGGGGCCAACACGTACACCGGCAACACGACGATCAGCACCGGCACGCTCCAGTTGGGAGCCGCCGGTTCGATCGCCGCGAGCGGCACGATCAACGTCGCCAGCGGGGCATCGTTCGACGTTTCGGCGGTCACTGGAGGCTTCTCGCTCGGTACCGGCCAGGTGCTCGGTGGCTCGGGCACGGTCGTGGGAGATGTGACGGCCTTGGGAACGATCGCACCCGGGTCGTCGCCCGGCACGCTCACGTTCACGCAGGGCCTCACGCTCGCCGCCGGTGGCAACTACAACTGGCAGGTCTACGACGCCGCGGGCGTGGCGGGATCCACGACCGGCTGGGATCTCGTCAACGTCGGCGGCGTGCTCGACGTGGCCGCCACGTCGGGGAGCCCCTTCGCCATCAATCTCTGGAGCCTGTCGGGCGTGGGCCCCGACGTGAACGGCAACGCGGCTAATTTCAGCGCCGCGACGAGCGGCACGTGGCGGATCGCCTCGGCGGCCGGCGGGATCACGGGCTTTTCGACCGACAAGTTTGCGGTCAACGTCTCGGCCACCAACGGCACGGGCGGGTTCACGAATTCCCTCTCCGGGGGCACATTCAGCCTGGCGCAGGACGGCAACGACCTGAACCTCGTGTTCACGACCGGTTCGGTGGCCCCGCCGCCGACCACGCTCACCTGGTACGGCGACGGCGTGAATCCCGGCGGCGGCGGCACGTGGACCACCACGGGCAACACCTGGTTCGACGGCACGACCGTGCGGAGCTGGGTGCCGGGCGCCAAGGCGATCTTCAGTGGCACCGGCGGCACGGTGACCCTGGACTCGGGCCTCTCGGCCAACGGCGGCCTCCAGTTCACCTCCACGGGCTACACGCTCACCGGGGCGGGCCTGGTGCTCGGCGGCACCTCCAACGGCGTGGAGGTGGGCAGCGGCTTGAGCGCCACGGTGGCGACGGTGCTCTCGGGCTCCGGGGGC
>JBJTIV010000042.1:0-4140 GCA_046095145.1 Planctomycetaceae bacterium | reverse complement strand
GCGGATCTCGCGTTGGGTCCGTCCGGCCATGGACGGCACGATAACGCCATGATCAGTAGCGCGCAACTCAGCCCGCATCCCTCATCTTGCCGGGTCGCTCATGCGCAAATCCCGTGCCGAACAGGATTGCCAGGATGGGCGCAGCGCACGTCCGGCGAGAGGGCACGGGTAACCCCGAGCGCCCGCCCAACGCCGAGCCACACCCGACGCGGGTAGACTCCGCCGCCATGGAAGCCGACCGCCAGCCCGTCGACCTCTCGAGCGTGCCCGTCGCCGACCGCGACCGCGTCTGGCTCGAGCAGGTGTACCGCGGCGACCACGTGCCGCAGGCCACGCTCCGCGCGATCCTCATGGGGGGCGTGATCGGCGGCGTGATGAGCCTCTCGAACCTGTACATCGGCCTGAAGACCGGCTGGGGGCTCGGCGTGGGCATCACGGCCTGCATCGTCAGCTACGCCGTCTGGCAGGCCTTCATGCGGCTCGGGCTGGCGCGCACCGAGATGACGATCCTCGAGAACAACTGCATGCAGTCGACCGCCACGAGCGCGGGCGTGTCGACCGGCGGCACGATGGTGAGCGCCATCGCGGCCTACCTCATCATCACCGGCCAGCACATCGCCTGGCCCGTGCTCACGGCGTGGACGGTGTTCCTCGCCCTGCTCGGGGTGGCCGTCGCGGTGCCCATGAAGCGGCAGATGATCAACCGCGAGCAGCTCGCCTTCCCGTCGGGCGTGGCGGCGGCCGAGACGCTGCGGAGCCTGTATGCCGGCGGCGGCACGGCCCTGCTCAAGGCCCGCAGCCTGTTCCTCGCGCTGGCGGCCGGCGCCGTCGTCAAGTGGCTCATCGAGGGGCATGCCGAACTGGTCGAGGCGGTCGGTGCGCCGGCCTGGTTCGCGGTCCTGGCGATCCCCGCGACCTGGCACCTGCCGCTCCGCATCGCCGGGAAGCAGGCCGCGAGCTACGGCCTCGCGCTGCCGATCGACCCGCAGATGATGGCCGCGGGCGCGATCGTCGGCCTGCGCACGGCGGCGTCGATGGCGTTGGGCGCGGTCCTCTTGTTCGGCGTCCTCGCGCCGTGGCTCGACGCGCAGGGCGTGTTCGCGGAGATGCACGCGACGGGCGCGCTCGACAAGCCCGACGTGTCGCCCGGCGCGATCCGCCGCTGGGGGCTGTGGACGGGCTCGGCGCTGATGGTGGCGGCCGGGCTCACGGCCTTCGCCTTCCAATGGCGGAGCCTCGTCCACGCGCTCGGCGGCCTGACCACGCTCTTCGGTCGGCCCGGCGACGCCGCCCACGATCCCGTGGGCCACATCGAGGTGCCCACGAGCTGGTTCGTGGCGGGCACGCTCGTGGCCGGCACCGGCTGCATCGTCATCATGCACCGCGAATGGGGCGTGCCGCCGCATCTCGGCGTGGTGGCGGTGCTGCTGGCCTTCGTGCTCTCGCTCGTGGCCTGCCGCGCCGCCGGCGAGACCGACATCACGCCGATCGGCGCCATGGGCAAGGTCACGCAGCTGTTCTACGGCGTGGCCATGCCGCAGCGAATGGACGCCAACCTCATGACGGCCGGCGTCACGGCCGGCGCCGCCGGCGCCGCCGCCGACCTGCTCACCGACCTGAAGAGCGGCTACCTGCTGGGCGCCAACGCCCGACGGCAGACGCTGGCGCAGGCCGCGGGGATCATCTTCGGCGCGGCCGTGATCGTGCCCGCGTGGTACGTCCTCGTGCCCGACGCCGCGACCATCTCCGGCGACGCGGCGAAGTTCACCGCGCCGGCCGCCAGCGTGTGGGCGAGCGTGGCCGAGCTCCTCTCCCGCGGCATCGAGACGCTGCATCCCACCTGCCGGGCCGGCATCATCGTCGGCGGCCTCCTCGGCGTGCTGATCACCGTCGTCGAGCAGCTCGCGCCGAAATGGCTCATCCGCTGGCTGCCCAGCGCCCCCTCCCTGGGCCTCGCCATCGTGATCCAGTTCCACGACAGCATGGCCTTCCTCGCCGGCGCCTTCGTCGCCGCGGCGCTGGCCAGGTTCCGGCCCGCGACGGCCGAGACCTACGTGGTGCCCGTGAGCAGCGGCATCATCGCGGGCGAGAGCCTGATGGGGGTGGCGATCGCGTTTCTCAACGCCTTCGGGGTGCTCGGCGGACATTGATCGGTGTGCCGCGGGCGGCGCGCGGGTCGGGTCTGCCCGTGCCCCGTCGCCGGACGTTCGCTGCGGGCATCATGCCCTCCGCTCACTCGATGGCGGCTGCGCTCCGCCATCCTGGCTCCGCTGGCCGCCAACGCCGGCTCTCAGGGCAACGGGCAGGCCCTCCCTGACCGTACGGTTGGTTACAACCTCAGCATGTCCTTCCTCGCTTCGCTCCTGGTTGCCTACGCCGTCGTCGGCTGCGCGTGGTGGCTGTGGCTCGTGGTCGGTGCGGTCCGCGTCGCCCGGGCGGTGCCTGTGCTCGCGCGGGTCGAGCCGCCGCCCCCGGAGACGTGGCCGCGGCTGTCGCTGGTCGTCGCCGCGTGCAACGAGGCCGATCACCTGGAGTCGGCCGTCTCCACGCTGCTCCGGCAGGACTATCCCGACCTGGAAGTCGTGCTCGTGGACGACCGGTCCACCGACGACACCGGCGCCATCGCCGACCGGCTCGCGACGACCGACGGCCGGCTCCGCGTGCTGCACGTCACGCACCTGCCCGCGGGCTGGCTCGGCAAGGTCCATGCGCTGGCCCGCGGCGCGGAGGCCGCCCGCGGCGACTGGATCCTGTTCACCGACGCTGACGTGCACTTCGCCCCGGACACGCTCCGGCGGGCGGTGGCCTTCGCCGCCCACCGCGCCGCCGACCACGTCGCCGCGATCCCGGACATCTGGCCCTCCACGCCCCTCGTCGACGCCGTGACGGCCATGTTCCTGCGCACGTTCTCCGTGATCACCCGGTGCTGGGCGATCGAGGATCCCACGAGCCCGGCCTTCATCGGCATCGGCGCCTTCAACCTCGTCCGCCGCGCGGCCCTCGAGCGCACGGAGGGCTTCGAGTGGCTGCGGCTCGAGGTCGGCGACGACATGGGCCTGGGCCTGCTCCTGAAGCGGTCCGGAGCCCGGTGCTGCCTCGTGGGCGGCGCCGGACTGGTCGGCCTCTACTGGTATCGCACCCTCGGCGAGATGGCCCGCGGCCTGGAGAAGGCCTACGCCTCGGTCGGCCGCTGCAGCCCCGTACGGATGGTGGTGATCGGGCTGGCGGTCACGGCCCTCGAATGGGCGCCGCTCGTGATGCTCGCGCCGCTGGGCGTGCCCGGGCTGTGGACGGCCGGTGCGGTGATGCTGGTCGCGATGGCGATCGTGGCCGTCGTCCAGCGGTGCTCGCTCGGGCAACCCCGGATCGAGACCCTGCTCCTGTCTCCGGTGGCCGCGCTCGTGAGCCTCGCGCTCACGGTGCGGTCCGCCTGGCTCGGCTGGCGCCGCGGCGGGGTGCTGTGGCGGGGCACGCTCTACCCGTCGGCGGTCGTGCGCGACGGCCGACGCATCCGCTTCCTCTGACACGAATCACACTTAATCCTCAGGCGTGATCCACCGGGGCCATCGCAACTTGTGAGCACTGTGCCAGCCTGCTCCGTCGAGAATCATGACGGCATGCTCGCGGCAAACGAATCCATGCCGCTTGAGCAGTTTGTAGACCCCATTGAGGGAGAACGTCTTGCCGAACTCACGATCCAGAATGCCTTGAATCTGCGGTCCCCTGAGTAACGCAACGCCGTCTCGTGGCGTGGCGCCGGCCATCGCGGTAGGCATATGCCCAACGCTGCACAAAGGCCCGACTGCGGCCCACGGCGGCAGTCACTGCGAGCGTTTGCCGCCCCTGCAGCACGAGCAGGACGCTCCGCAGCCGGTCGCGTTGCATGGCGTTCGATTCCCCGGTGATCATCCGGGCAAGCCTCTGACGATCCCCTCGCTTCCGTTCGCTGATGTCCATGCGATCTCCTCCGGTGGAGGCCGCTTCATGGCGCTGCGAGAGGGGATCGCGCAAGCCGGAAAAGATGGCTATGCCGACACCATCGTGGTTCGCAGGGAACCACGTATGCGGCGTCGTTCTTCTGGGCGTACGAGGAGACCGTGAGGGGCTACCCGTGCCCCGGGAGCCGGCGTTGGCGGCCAG
>JBJTIV010000041.1:0-2041 GCA_046095145.1 Planctomycetaceae bacterium | reverse complement strand
CATGTCGATGAGTGTCTGCGTCATCGCCGGCAACGTCGTGTCGAAGTCGTCGAAGATCTTCTTGAACTGCGGCACGATCTTCAGCATGATGAACGTGAGGATGCCCACGGCCACGAGCACGACCACGATCGGGTAGACGAGCGCGCCCTTCACCTTCCGCCTGAGCGACTCGCTCTTTTCCATGAATTCCGCGAGCCGCCGCAGGATCACCTCGAGCGCGCCGCCGGCCTCGCCGGCCCGGATCATGTTGCAATAGAGGCGGTCGAAGGCCTTGGGGCTCTTGGAGAGCGCGTCGGAGAGGTTGGCGCCCCCCTCGATCTCGTCGCACACGTCGAGCAGCGAGTTCTTGAGCCGGCCCGGCTTCTGCATGTCGGCCAGGATCTTCAGGCTCCGCAGGATCGGCAGGCCGGCGTCCTGGAGGATCGAGAGCTGCCGCGTGAACAGGCAGAGGTCCTTCGTCTTCACGCCGCCGATGGCGAAGGAGCGGCCGGGCTTCTTCGTGGAGGCGGCCGCCTTGGCCTTGCGGGCCTTGATCTTCGTGACCATGTAGCCCATCGACCGGATCGTGGCCTGGGCCTCGGCCTCGCTGGGCGCCTCGACGGTGTCGCGCACCTCCTTGCCGGTGGCCGCGTCGATGGCCTCGAACTGGAACGTGGGCATGGAGTGGGTTCCTAGGCGTCGAGAATCGTCTCGCGGATCACTTCCTCGGCGGTCGTATGGCCGGCGTAGATGCCCTCCATGCCGGAGTCGCGGAGCGTGACCATGCCCGCCTTGCGGGCGGCGTTGCGCAATTCCTCCGTGGAGGCGTTGCGCATCACCATGTCGCGGAGTTCGTCGGTCATGATCAACAGCTCGAAGAGCCCCAGGCGGCCCTTGTAGCCGGTGCGGTTGCAGCGGTCGCAGCCGCGGCCGCGGTAGAACTTCTTGTCGGCGATGTCCGAGCTGGCGAGCTCCAGGTCCGAGAGCACGTCGGCACCGGGCACGATCTCCTCGCGGCAGCCCGTGCAGATGCGCCGCACGAGCCGCTGCGCCAGGATCGCCTCCACCGTGGCCGTGATCAAAAACGGCGGCACGCCCATGTCGCGCAGCCGCGTGACCGTGGAGGGGGCGTCGTTGGTGTGGAGCGTGGAGAAGACCATGTGGCCGGTGAGCGAGGCCTGCACGGCGATCTCGGCCGTCTCCACGTCGCGGATCTCGCCCACGAGGATGCGGTCGGGATCCTGACGGAGGATGGCCCGCAGGCAGGCGGCGAAGGTGTTGCCGATCTCGGCGTCGATCGGCACCTGCACGATGCCGTCGATGTCGTACTCCACCGGGTCCTCGGTGGTGATCAGCTTGTCCTCGATCTCGTTGAGCTCGGAGAGGGCCGAGTAGAGGGTGGTCGTCTTGCCCGAGCCGGTGGGGCCGGTGACCAGCACGATGCCGTTGGGCCGCTGGATCACCTCGCGGAAGCGCCGCATCATCTCCGCGCCCATGCCCACCTTGTCGAGGTCGAGCGACACGACGCCGCGGTCGAGCACCCGCATCACCACGCTCTCGCCGAAGAGCGTGGGCAGCACGCTCACGCGGAGGTCCACCGGATGGCCGCCCACCGTGAGCTCGATGCGGCCGTCCTGCGGCAGCCGGCGCTCGGCGCTGTCGAGATTCGCCATCACCTTGATCCGCGTGGTGATCGCGAAGGCCAGGTGCTTGGGCGGCGGCACCATCTCCTGGAGCACGCCGTCGGCCTTGATGCGGATGCGAAACTCGCTCTCGAAGGGCTCGAAGTGGATGTCGCTGGCGCCGTCGCGGATCGCCAGGAGGAGCACCATGTTGAGCAGCTTCCGCACCGGGGCGCTCTCGGCGAGCGCCTCCACGCTCGTGAGATCGGTCACGCCCTCCTTGCCCACCGCGGCGGCCTGCGCGGCGAGCTCGTCGTCGGACTCCAGGTCGTCGACGAGCGATTCCACGCTCTCACCCGCGGCGGCATAGAGCTTGTCCACCGCCTTGGCGATCTCCGACTCGGTGGCCACGCACACGTGGATGTCGTAGCCCAGGAGCG
>JBJTIV010000040.1:0-5133 GCA_046095145.1 Planctomycetaceae bacterium | reverse complement strand
TGCCGATGTCGGCGGCGGTCCACGGCGCGGGCAGGGCCACCGCCGCCGGTGCCGCGGTGAAGATCGTCGGCGACGGGAGCGCTTCGACGGAGCCATTGAGCGCCACCACGCGGTAGTAGTACTTGCCGAGCACGGCGACGGCCGTGTCGGTATACGCGAGCGTGGGGGTTGCCGGCACGGGCGTGTTCACGGTGGCCAGCGTCGTGAAGCTGGTGCCGTTGCCCGAACGCTCGATCCGGTAGCCCGTGGCTCCGGTGACGGCGGTCCACTCGATGCCGATGGCCGACGACGACTGCGACGTGAAGGCCAGGTCCACGACGGCCTGGAAGCCCGTGGTGCTCCCCGTGATCACGACCGGGTTGCCGTCACCCGTCGCGGACAGCGGCGAGATCCGAAACCAGTAGGGCGTCCCCGCGGCGAGCCCGCTCGACGTGTAGCTCGGCACGTTCTCGCCGACCGTGGCGATCTCGTTGAACGTGACGTTGTCGCTCGACCGCTCGATGCGATAGCCCGTCTCGCCGCTGGTTTCGATCCAGTTGAGCACCAGCTTCGAGTTCGACAGCGACGTGACCGCGGCCTTGGTCACCGCACTCGGGCGGTTGACGCCGCTGGCGATCGCCGAGGCCGCCGAGCGGGTCGATCCGCTGGTGGCCCGCACGCGGTAGAAATACCGCATGGCACCGGCGAGGCCGGTGTTCGTCCAACTCCGGTCGGCCGAGGCGGCCGTGAAGACCGTGGTGAAATCGACCCCGTTGGCCGACCGCTCGATCGCGTAGCCGTCGGCCCCGGCGACCGCCTGCCAGGAGACCACGAGCGACACCCCGCCTCCCTGCCGCACCGCGACGCCCGTCGGCGCGGCGAGCCCGTTGACCGGTTCGGGGGCGTTGATCGTGCCCGAAAGTGTCACGTTCGTGAACGTCGCCGCGTTGAGCTTCGAGGGGTTGTCACGGGTGTCGGGGGTGGTGGAGGAACTGAGCAGCCCGATGAACACGGTCGAGCTCATCGAGACGGTCACCGAGCCGACCGTGGTCCACGCCACGCCGTCGGTGGACCGGGCGGCGGTGAACACGTTGCCCGCCCTGACGAGCCGGACCCACGTGGTCGTGAACGCCGCCGCCGTGCCGTTGACCGCGGCCGTGGAGCCGCCGGTCGTGGAGCGCGAGAGCAATTGGGGGCCCTGGGTCGCGGTGGTGACCATCGCCACGTGCTTGGAATTGGCGGCGAGGGATTCGCGAATCTCGACCCCCGCCCGAGCCCAGGCGTTCGTGTTTTGGTTCTGGGTGACCCGGGCCACGATCGAGCCGTCGCCTGTGAGCTGTTGCCAGGCAAACCGGAAGGCGTCGGCCGTGCCGCCGACGGCGGCGCCCGCTCCCAGCACGGTGTACGTGTCGCCGCTGAACTGGGCGTCGCCGAGCACACCGGTCGAGCCGATGTCGGCTGAGGCCCAGCCGGCGGGCAGGTCGTTCACAGTCAGGTCGTACATCCCGAGATCGCCGTAGTTGCCATGGCTCGAGACCGAGACGTACCAGGTGCCGGTTCCCACGGGGAGGACGATCTGCTGCTCGTTGGCGTCGCCGTCTCGGGCCGCGACGAGCGCGCCCGCCGCGTCGAATACCTCCACCTTCGCATCGAGCCCCGATGGCCGGGTGGGCACGACCGAGATCACCGCGCCTCCGGCCGTCGTGGTGAACGAGAAGGTGTCGACATCGGCCAACCGCTCGATGACGCCCGAGATCGAACGGCCGCCGGCCGTGGTCGTCAGCGCCGTGGCCGTGGCGATCGTGCCGCCGAAGTCGTCGGGCCGAAAGCCGTCGCCCCCGGTCGGCTGATACTTCTTGATCACGTTCGCGATCACGGCGATGTCGTCCTGCAGGGCGCTCGCAGACGTGTTGGGGTGACCGAGCGTCCACTTGTTGACATCCTTGCGATAGTCGACGCCCATGAGCGCGCCGTGCAGATCGTCGGTGCCATTGGAGTATTCGCTCGTGAGGTTGCCCTGCAGGTCGTAGTCGGACTGGTGATAGAGCCCGAAGTTATGGCCGAGTTCATGCGCGATGCCGCTGATCCGCGTCTCCGCGTTGCCGCTCGAGATCCAGGACTGTGGCTTGGTGTTCGGAAACACGCCCACATTGCTCGAACCACCCGTTTTGTCGTTGCTGATCAGGATCCACGCGAAGGGCACGGTCGGCTTCACGGTCGTCACGTTGACGTCGAACATCGCGAAGAAGACCGACGCCCCACGATGAGCCTCGGTGATCGTGGCCGCCTCGGCTGAGTTGAACGTGGTCGGATCGCCGTCCACGTCGTAGGCGCCGTAACTGGTCGCGGCATCGCCGTCGAAGTCGAGGTAGATCGCGGTCGGCGAGCCGGGCAGGCTGTGCAGCTCTGGCATGCCGTTGGCGGCGGCGGTGGCCGGCCCGCCCAGCTCGAGGAGCGTGCCAGTCGAGGTCGACTGGACCGTGTCGGTCCAGGAATTCAGAAACCCGCCCTGCACGCCCACCGAGGTGGCGATGAGGCCGTCGTCGGCAAGCAGGTGCAGCGGGTCGGCGCAGAGCGTCCGTCGCGACTCCAGCCGCTCGGCCCCGAGCACGTCGAGGTGGGCCCGCGAGCGTCGCCGCCGGGCAGCACGATGATTTCGGGCTGCGTTTCGCATGGAGGTGACACCCGTGTCTCGCTCAGCTTCACCACCCGGAGGCCGAGCCGACCCGGGCGGCGGTCAGGAGCCGACGCGAGACCGCCGTCGCGACGCCTTCGCCCCCGCGAAGGCAAACGCCACGAGCGCCAGCACGACGGTCCCTGGCTCTGGTACGACCACGAGGCGCACTTGGGTCGGATCAGTCGTCGTGTCGATCCCGAATTCAAGAGGCGGCGTGTTCGTGGCCAGCGTTGGCATCGAGCCCAACAACAACCCATTATTGGTTATCGAAGCCGCGCTCAACAGCACCCAATAGTCACCTTGGGACGCCGAAAGGAAACTGCCTGCCCCGAGTTCGGCCACATTGAGCGTGCCATCGAGCACCAGGGTGCCGGTCACCGAGGACAGGTCATTGATGCCGCCGATGGTCGTGTTCGTGCCACTGAGCTGGTAGTCCAGGATCGTGCCGGCCCCCATGGACAGGTTGTTCGCGAACGAGAGCGTTCCCGCGCTGCCGAGCAGCCCCGGGGCGATCGTCCCGCTGGCGGTCATGCTGCCGACCACCGTGCCCGCGCCGCGGAGGATCTGGGCCGCCCCGAGCGTGTAGCCGCCGGAGACTGCGGACACGTCGAAGGTGGCGCCGCCGGCCACGACGATCGCGGCGCTGCTGGCGATCGAGCCGGCGGCACCGAGGGCGAGCGTGCCGGTGTTGATCGACGTGTCGCCCGTGTAGGTGTTGCCGCCGGCGAGGATCAGCCTGCCGGAGGTGCCCGTACCGGCCTTCACGAGTCCGCCGGCACCGGAGAACACGCCCGAGAGCGTCACGTCACCCACCGAGTTCGTGCCGCCCGCCGAGGTGTCGACGGTCAGCGCGCCCGTGAGCGCCACGCCCGACAAGATCGTGAGCCCGGACGTGGCCAGGTCGTCCTTGTTGAGGACGATCGAGCCAGAAGACGGCAACGTCACGTTGGTGTATTCGACGGCACCCGCCGAGGTCCGGGCCGAGAGCCCGCCGCCGTCGTCGAGGGTGACGGCATTGGTCACTTGGCCGCCGGTGGGGGCGGTGTTCTGACTTACCAGCCGAATGCCGTTCCTGACCCGCACGCTCCCGGTGCCGAGGGCAGGGCTACCCGCAAAAAACGCCCGCTGGCCCGAATTCATCGCGAAATCCCAGTTGACGTCCGCGGTTCCGGAGGTGACGGCCAGCAGCGACAGGCTGGCCGAACCGGTTGCAAGCACGGTGTTGCCTGCACCCGTGAACCGCCCGACCTGCAGGTTGCCGCCGTTGATGTTGAGCGTCGCGGTGCCGCTGCCGATCGTGACCCCACGGTTCGCACCCAAGTTGACCGCGGCGGTCGTTCGCAGCGTGCCACTGCCTGAAATCTGCAGGTGATCCGCTGTAAACGAGCCGGGGGCCGGCCCGAGACTGCTGTTGTTGCTGATCTCGATGGCGCCATTCGTGATCGAAGTCGCGCCGGTGTAGGTGCTCGAACCGGAGAGAACCACGGTGCCCGAACCCACCTGCTTCACGCCGATCCCGCCAGCGATCGCGTTGTTGAAGTCCACGCCGGAGGTGATCGTGTCGCTGCGGTTGAAGACGAGCGTGGCGCCGGCCGAGCCGGTGATTACGCTCGACGTCGACAGCTTGCCGACCGTGCCGCCGTTGCCGAGCTGCAGCGTGCCGGTGGTGATGTTCGTGGTGCCGGTGTAGGTGTTGGCGCCGCGGAGCACGACAAGGCCGGAAGCGGCCGTGCCGGACTTCGTCAGCCCACCAGTCCCTGAAAACACGCCGTCGAGGAACACGCTGCCGACCGAATTCGTGCCGCCCTGAGACGTATCGACGGCGAGGTTGCCAGAGAGCGATCCACTGGACGTGATGGTGAGACTCGACGTGGTCTGGTCGTCCCGATTGAAGACGACCGAGCCCGACGAGGGAAAAATCACGTTGCTGTACGTCACGGCGCCACCGGTCGACCGGGCTGTCAAGCCGGCGCCACTGTCCAGCGTGACGGCATTGGCGACCGTGCCGGGCGCGGTGTTCTGGCTCGTGAGCCTGACGCCATTGCGCACCGTTACGGCGCCCGTCCCGAGGGCATTCGCGCCCTCGTAGAAGGTGCGAATGCCGTTATTCGAGGCAAAATCCCAGTTCACATCCGTCGCGATGCCGGTCGTGTTCGTGAGGGTCAGTGCGTTTGAACCGGTCACCGTTGCGGTGTTGCCTGCGCCGGTAAGCCGCCCGCTATAGGTCATGGCGCCGCCGTTGACGCTCAGCGTGCCACCACCGGTGCCGATCGTGAGGCCGCGGATCCCACTCAAGGTGACGGCCGCGCTCGTGCGCAGCGTGGCCCCGTTCGAGATCGTGATCCGGTCGGTCGCAAAGGTGCTTACGGCACCGAGATTTCGGTCTTCGCTGATCTGCAGGGTGCCCGCCGTAATCTCAAGCTTGCCCGTAAAGGTATTGGTGGCACTCAGCACCAACGTGCCAACACCGTTTTTGA
>JBJTIV010000039.1:0-5003 GCA_046095145.1 Planctomycetaceae bacterium | reverse complement strand
ACAGAGGATGCCGCAGCGGAGATACTCCCGCAACTCCGCCTCGATGTGCGTCGGGACGGGTCGCTCGCCGAGGCTGCGAGCGGTGAGCCAGCTCTCCAGGTGCCGGCTGATGAACCGATGCAGCGGCGTCTTCTCGGGACGTCGGCGCTCGTAGCGGTCTGCACGTTGTGGCCGCCACGGACCGGCAGGGGGGCACGCTCGAGACCGCCGTGTGCAGACCGCGACCACGAGCCCGTCCGTCGCCGGGAGCATCCCCAGTCACGAAGACGGATGCGCGGGCGGTTGGGGGCAACGGTGCGTAGGATCGGCGGTGGAGCGCGGAGGCCTGTCGGGTGGCGGGCCGCACGACCCCGCGCTTGCCAGCCGCAGGGACGATCAGACGGGCGGGTGGTCCGGGCCTAGAACCTGCATCCTCACATGGGCCGTGGGGGTGTTATCCAGCGATAATCGCCAGATAACGCTACGTCCGCGGTGAGCCGAAGTTGATCGAACCAGAGGCAGCGGCGACACTTGCGGCAGATGAATCGCGATACCCGTTGAGCGTTATGCAGCGAGCGACGGGTGTTACGCGGTTCCGTAGAAATACGAGTTCCGAGCGATGCGTGCCCCAACGAAGGAAGCCGACCCTTCTCTTCCGCCATCGGGCCGACTCAATTCTGATGGCCATTGAGATAGAGATGGTGTGGGGGTTGCGTCGTGCGGCGAGGGGCCGAATGGCAAGCGTGCTCTGAGGGGCCGAAGGGGCTGATGCAGCGTCGAGGCGCCTGAAGCCGCCTGTGCTGGTCGTGCTTCCCGATGTGAATCTGTCGTCGCCCTCGTCAATCGGCCGCGTAGCCTCGATGGGCGGGTAGGCCGCTGTGGCATGCGGCCCTCGTGCCCCGGTAGGATTTCCTTCGGCGGAGTGGTCAGTCCAATCCATCTGGATGGGACGCCCGGAACCACGCGATGCAAATGGACTCGCGGGCATCGCGGTGGGTGATGGCTGCCCGTGGGCCGCGAGCCATTGATCGCTACCGTTCGGCGGCAGGAGGCGAGGCGGATGTCCGAGGTGCTGTGGTCGACGTTCGTGCTGGCCGTCTGCGACCTGGACACATCGGTGCGGTTCTACGTGAACAAGCTCGATTTCGTCGAAGACTGCCGTGTCGACGGATGGGCGTTCCTGAGTCGTGGTGCGTGTCGCCTGCGGCTCGGCCACTGCCCCGACGTGGTTCCGATGTTGCAGACACCAGATCACTCGTGGTTCGCCTATCTGCACGTCCGGGATGCCGCCGGCTTATACCGCGACTGCTTCGCCCGCGGTGTAGAGGTCTGGCACCCGCTCGCCGACAAGCCGTGGGGAATGCGCGAGTTCGCTATCGTCACCCCGGATGGACACCGGATCGTGTTCGGTGAGACGCTCCAGGGCGTCGAACCAGTCGCTGGATCGGACGGCGGGTAGCATCCAGAGTTGACGCAGAGCCCGTGTTCCGCCGCTGATCAGCTTTTGAGTTCTGCGACAAGTACGCCCCGCCTCAGTGGTGAGGTCGCGGCTGGCCTTCCCATCGCCAGCCGCGGTAAACTTGAGATGGCGGTAATCCCTGTCGCGACGCTGTGGCGAGGTGTCTCATGCACTCTGTGAAGTATGTCCACTGGCAAGACGGCGACTGGTGGCTCGGCTACCTGGAGGAATATCCTGATTACTGGACGCAAGGCGAGACCTTGCAGGATTTGGTCGAGCACCTCAAGGATCTTTATCTCGATCTGTCTGGCGGACATATTCCTGGCGCGCGCAAGGTCGGTGAGCTCGTCATGCCATGAAGCGGGTCGATCTGATCAAGGCAATCGAAGGAAGCGGGTGCGTGTTGGTGAGGCATGGTGGCAGGCATGATTGGTATCGCAATCCAGTCACAGGTATCTCTCAGCCCGTGCCCCGCCATCGTGAGATCAAGGAGCCTCTGGCGCGGCGAATAATCCGATTGCTCATGGACAAGTCAAAGGAACAACGAGACGACGACGGCAGCTGAGGAGATGCCGAATCGCTCGCTGCAGCGGGCTCGCTACGGAATTCGACGGCGTGGTGAATCCGACGGTCGCAAGCCGGTGATCGCCAGCGTTCGACCACCGAATGGACTGACCCCACGATGATGCTGGTGCCGAGTGGCGGAGCCGTTGCGACCGCGCTGCTCGGCTGCTGCGGCCTGCTGTTCCCGAGAGCCGTCGCCCGCTTCATGTCTTTTGTCATTGATGGCAGCCGGACGGGGCATAACCTGATCGGACTGGGAGTCGAAGTCGGCATTGGCCTGGCCATGGTGGCGGCACGGCTCTAATCCATGCAAAGCGGCGGCCTGACGAGAAAACCAGTCGATGAGGATGAGTCCTGCGTCACGGCCGGCCGATCGCGCGTGTTCTGCGACTGAGCGTTCAGCGAGGGGTTCACGGTGGCCAAGAAGTCGGCTCGGGTCGTGCTGCTGTCGGGAGGCAACCCGCAGATCGCCAAGGCGGATGGCGCAGCGCCCGTGAAGGCCTACATCGCCGCGATGCCGGGCTGGAAGCGCGACGTGGGGCGCCGGCTCGATCGCCTCATTTGCGCGACGGTTCCGGGTGTCTGCAAGGCGGTCAGATGGAATACGCCCTTCTATGGTGTCGAGGGACGAGGTTGGTTCCTCGGATTCCACTGCCTGACGAACTACGTGAAGGTGTCGTTCTTTCGCGGCGCCTCATTGAAGCCCATGCCGCCAGGCGCCTCGAAGCAGAAGGATGTCCGATACGTCGACATCCACGAGGACACGACGCTCGATGAGGAACTCATGGCGGAATGGATCCGCCAGGCGGCGAAGTTGCCGGGATGGGTGCCGTGACGCCGCACCCGGCGACGCGGCGGGCGGATGAACTGGCCCTCGTCCGCAGCGGCTACGACCGCTGGGCGGCGGTGTATGACCACGACGCCAATCCGCTTCCGGCCCTCGAAGGGCCACGCCTGTGGGAGGCGGTCGGCGACGTCCGCGGCTTGAACGTGCTCGATCTCGGATGTGGCACGGGCCGCCACGCGATTCGCCTGGCCGCCGCCGGGGCCGCCCGGATCACGGCGGTCGATTTCTCGGACGGGATGCTCGCCGAGGCGCGCCGCAAGGCGGAGGGATCGGGCATCCGTTTCGTGGCTCATGATCTCCACGAGCCGCTCCCGTTTTCGGGCGGTGACTTCGATGTCGTCGTCAGCGGGTTGGTCCTCGAGCATCTGCACGATCTGGACAGGTTCTTCGGTGAGGCTCACCGGGTGCTCCGACCCGGCGGTCGTGCGGTCGTGTCCGCCGCGCATCCGGCGCTGTTCCTCCGGGACAGTCGGGCCCGGTTCACCGATCCTGCCTCCGGCGAGGTCGTGGAGCCGGGGAGCCTGCCGCACCAGATCGACGACTTCGTGAGGGCGGCGCTGGGGGCCGGCTTCCGTGTGGAAGGTCTGGGCGAATACGCCCCGGACGCCCCGTTCGCCGCGCACTACCCGCGTGCGGAGAAGTACGTCGGGTGGCCCATGCTGGTCGTGTTGTCGCTGGCCGTCGGTGCCCCCGACACCGAACCAGGCTCTGCCGTCACCGTCACAGGATGACGTGCGGCAGGCTCGCGTGCGGGCCTCGGCGGCGCCGGCGTCACAGGCCGCACGACCGTCAGGGTCGGGAGCGGCCGGCGCCATGACGGCCGGCTCCCGGACCGAAAGCGGCCTGTAGAGTTTGGATGGACTCTCCCTGCAAGGACGCACCCCTGGCCATCGTCGATCGCGCCGCCGCCCGCTCGTTCACCACCGCCGCCCGTCCCACCCCGGCAGGCGACGCGGCCGCAGACCCCTTCCGCGCCCCGCGCGATCGCGTGCGCGACGTGACGGCGCTCGTGCTGCTCGCGGCCTGCGTGTTCCTCGTGGCGGCGCTCGTCACCTTCCACCCGGCCGACCCGCCGCTGCCGCGCGGATACCCCGTGCACGCCCGGGCCGTCAATGCCTGCGGCATCCTCGGAGCAGCGTCGGCGGCGGCGCTGTTCTGCTGGTTCGGGCTCGGCGCCTGGTTCATCGCGGCGCTGCTCGCCGGCCTCGACTACGCGATCCTCCGGCGCCGGAAACTCGCCGACCTGCCGCTCCGCGCGGCCGGCGCGGTGGTGGCCACGGCCGGAATCTGCACGCTCCTGGCGCTCTTCCTGCCGGACTGGGTCGACCGACCCCTGTGGGGACCGGGCGGCCGCTTGGGCGCCCTCGGCCGCCACGTCGCCGAGATGTGGTTCGCGCAGGCCGGCGCGGCGATCGTCGTCGTCGCGATCACCGCCGCAGGCCTGTTCCTGGCTTGTGACGCGGCCGTGCTCCGCGTTCTCGCGGCCGGCGTGGCCGCGGCTCGCTTCGTCTTCGCGGCGTGCGTGGGCCTCGGCGGGCGGCTGGCCGCCATGCGCTCGCGGCCCGTCGCCGGCGACGACGACGGGACCGTCGACGCGGCGACGATGTTCCCGGGGCTGCGCGGGCGGCCGGGCACCCGGACCGGCATCACCGCCGATGACGACGCCGACGAGGACGACGACGAGCCCACGATCCGCGTCCGCCGCCGCGAGCCCCCCGTGTCGACCGTCGACGAGGCCGATGCCGAGGACGACGTCGATGGAGACGTGGCCGACGAAGGCGACGACGAGGAGCCCGCCGTGGCGGCCGCGTCGCGGCCCGCCGTGCCGATCCGCTCGCTGGCCAGCCGCCGCAAGGGCCCGGAGCCGCTGGCACTGTCGCCGGAGCCGCCGGGCGACTACGAGCTCCCGAGCCTCGACCTCCTCCTGCCCACGGAATACCTCGAGCTCGCCGAGCAGGAGCAGGAGGTCCGCGACCGCGCCAAGGTGCTCGAGAAGACGTTCGCCGAGTTCGGCTTCAAGGTGAAGGTGGTCGAGGTCGAGACCGGCCCGGTGATCTCGCAGTACGAGATCGAGCTCGAGGCCGGCCTGCGGCTCTCGAAGATCACGAACCTGGCCGACGACCTCGCCATCGCCCTCCGCGTGCCGAGCGTGCG
>JBJTIV010000038.1:0-3451 GCA_046095145.1 Planctomycetaceae bacterium | reverse complement strand
TCGAGACCTGCCCGCCCTCCGGTCGAAATCAATCGGTTCGGCGGCGCCAGGTGAACGACGGACCGCACCACGAGGGTGCGGCAGCCCTGTCAAGGAGGAGCCCGTGGCACAGCACGCGAACCAGCCGTCGCCCGAGGAGGTGTTGGACCTCTGGAAGCGGTTCAAGGCGGACCCCGAGAACCAGGAGCTGCGAAACCGGCTCATGGAGCTCTACCTGCCGCTCGTGAAATACAACGGCGAGCGGATCTGGTCGCGGCTCCCCGACGGCGTCGAGCTCGACGACCTCGTCTCGGCCGGCATCTTCGGCCTCATGGACGCCATCGACGCCTTCGACATGTCGCGAGGCGTCAAGTTCGAGACCTACTGCGTGCCGCGGATCCGCGGGGCGATGCTCGACGAGCTGCGGACGATGGACTGGGTGCCGCGGCTGGTGCGGTCGAAGGCCAGCAAGCTCAACGAGGCCGTGAAGACGCTCGAGGCCAAGCTCGGGCGGACGCCGGCCGACGCCGAGGTGGCCGAGCACATGGGGCTCTCGCGGGAGGACTTCGAGAAGCTGCTCGTCGACGCCAACGCGGTGAGCCTCGTGAGCCTCAACAAGAAGTGGTGCGAGACCGACAGCTCCAAGGACGTCCACGAGATCGACGTCCTCGAGGACAAGAAGGGGGAGGATCCCACGCGGCGGATCCAGAAGGCCGACCTCATGCGGCTGGTCACGAAGGGGCTCAACCGCAATGAGCGGCTGATCATCATCCTCTACTACTACGAGGAGCTGACGATGAAGGAGATCGGGGCCACCCTCGATCTCTCCGAAAGCCGCGTGAGCCAGATGCACAGCGCCATCGTGGAGCGGCTGCAGAGCCAGCTCGGCCGGCGGCGTCCCGAGTTCGCGATGTGAGGCCGACGCCCGGGCCTGTGGATCCGGGCACGTGGATGTGGGAGTGCGGGCCCGGGAAGACTGGGCAACCTGCCGGGGCGTGGAATCGGCAGAATGCCGAAAACAGGCAACCAAAACTTTTTCTCAAGGACGGGACGGTGACCGGTCGATGATGCAAAGTGCGCCGCGGCGACCGGAGGCGACGAACCTCCGGCCGCTGTCCGACGACCGGTGTCGCCGGAACGCGGAAGCGCGGCAACAATGGTGGAGACACGGACGGCGGCGAGAGCCGTGAGCGAGACGAAATCGAACCCCCGGGCGGCGAGCCGCGTAGCGGTTGTCGTGTGGGGGAGACGGAACTCGAAGGCCGATCCGCAAGGAGAGCGATCATGAACATTCTCGGTGTGTTTTCGACGCACGGTGTGACGGGCGCGGGCGCGGTGAAGGGCGTGGAGGCCGCCGAGGCCTCGCGGGCCGCCGCGGCGCAGCAGGGCGTGGGCGAGGTGCACGACGCGGTGACCCTGTCGGTCGACGCGGTGCGGGCCGCCGACGCGACCGCGGACATCCGCCTCGATCGGGTCAATGCGATCCGCGCGGCGATCGCCGACGGCTCGTACGAGACGCCCGAGAAGCTCGACGCGGCCCTCGACCGCCTGCTCGACAGCCTGGGCTGACGCGGAGTAGGCCTGCCGCGGTTACACCCTGAGCGCGGCCTCGGGTGCGCGGGCGGGGCAGTCGGCGAGCGCGGCCTGCACCGCCCCGCCCACGAATTCCCCGACCTGCGCGGCGGCCCGGCCGGAGAGGTCGTGCGTGTCCAGCGCGGCGGCGAGATCCACGCCGTCGAAGAGCGGATCGGCCGCGAGCCTCGCGGCGAGGTCGGTGGCGTGACCCTCCCGCATGCGGGCGGTGGCGGCATGGCTGTGGCGGCGCAGGGCCTCGTGGAGCGACTGCCGGTCGCCGCCGGCCGCCGTCGCCGCCATGAGGATCTTCTCCGTGGCGAGGAAGGGGAGGTGCTCGGCGAGGTTGCGGCGGATGCCGCCCGGCAGCACCACGAGGCCCGCTGCGAGCGTGGCGTAGATCACGAGCTGCGCGTCGGTGGCCAGGAACGCCTGCGGCAGCACCAGCCGCCGCGGCGCCGAGTCGTCGAGCGTGCGCTCCAGCCACTGCACGGCCGCGGTCTGACCGGCCGTCACCTGCAGCCCCATCACGAACCGGGCCAGGCCGCACATCCGCTCCGCGCGCATCGGGTTGCGCTTGTAGGGCATCGCCGAGGAGCCCACCTGCTCCTGCTCGAAGGGCTCCTCGAGCTCGCCCCACGCGGCTGCGAGCCGCAGGTCGTTGCCCGCCTTGTGGGCCGACTCGGAGACGCCGGCCAGCGCCGCGACGACCTGGGAATCGATCTTCCGCGTGTAGGTCTGGCCGGTGATCTCGTAGGCCGAGTGGAAGCCGAGCTTCCGGGCCACGAGCTCGTCGAGCCGGCGGACCTTGGCGTGGTCGCCCTGGAAAAGCTCCAGGAAACTCGCCTGGGTGCCGGTCGTGCCCTTCACGCCGCGGGCCCGCAGCAGCTTGCGGCGGTGGGTCACCTCCTCGAGGTCGAGGAGCAGATCGTGGATCCAGAGGCAGATCCGCTTGCCGACGGTGGTGGGCTGTGCGGGCTGGAGGTGCGTGCGTCCCAGGCAGACCACGTCCTTCGTCTCCAGGGCCTTGGCCGCCAGCCGCTCGATCACGGTCGCCAGCCGGGCCACGATCAGGTCGAGCGACTCGCGCACGAGGATCAGGTCGGCGTTGTCGGTGATGCTCGCGCTGGTGGCGCCGAGGTGGAGGATCGGACGCGCCGACGGGCAGGCGTCGGCGAACGTGTGGAGGTGGGCGAACACGTCGTGCCGCATCCGCCGCTCGTACTCGGCCGCCCTGGCGAAGTCGATGGGCTCGAGGTTGGCCCGCAACTCCGCGAGCTGCCCCGGCGTGATCGGCAGGCCGAGCTCCGCCTGGGCCTCGGCCAGCGCCAGCCACACCTGCCGCCACAGGCGGTAGCGGTGGTTGTCGCTCCAGAGGCGGGTCATCTCCGTCGACGCGTAGCGGGCGGCGAGCGGGTTGTCCCAGTGGTCGCGGGGATCGCTCGGATGGTCGGAATTCACGCGCGGGCTCCAGCGGGGCGGGTCGCGCCGCGGCCCGCGGGCCCGACCTCCCGGGCCATCTTGCAGAACAGCCGCTCGAGGGCCAGCCTCGCGCGCAGTCCCCGGGAGGCGTCGCCCTTGAGCGCCCGGTCGAGGTCCAGGAGCCAGACGGGCAGCCGCCGGGCGCGGCGGGCGCCGAGCTGCTGGAGCGACTCGCGGGCCTGGCCGAGCGCCTTGGGCCAGGCGGCCACGCCCGCCTCGCGGAGCGCCTGTTCGACGCCCGCCGGCCGGCCCGCGTCGGCCGGCAGGGCCAGGAGCCGCGCGGCGGTGGACAGCCGCCGCAGCACGGCGGCGATCTGCGCGGCGATGCCGATCGGGTTCTCGCCGGCGGCGAGCCGGGCGTCGAGTGGCCGGATCGCGGCCGGCGCGTCGCCGGCGCCGGCCGCGTCGATCATCTCCC
>JBJTIV010000037.1:0-5727 GCA_046095145.1 Planctomycetaceae bacterium | reverse complement strand
GCACAGGTGCTGCATGGCTGTCGTCAGCTCGTGTCGTGAGATGTCGCGTTAAGTCGCTTAACGAGCGAAACCCTTGTCTCTAGTTGCCAGCGAGTAAAGTCGGGGACTCTAGAGAGACCGCCGGCGTTAAGCCGGAGGAAGGTGGGGATGACGTCAAGTCCTCATGGCCCTTATGACTAGGGCTGCACACGTCCTACAATGGATCGCACAAAGGGAAGCAAAGCCGCGAGGTCGAGCAAATCCCAAAAAACGATCCCTAGTTCGGATTGTAGGCTGCAACTCGCCTACATGAAGCTGGAATCGCTAGTAATCGCGGGTCAGCATACCGCGGTGAATGTGTTCCTGAGCCTTGTACACACCGCCCGTCAAGCCACGAAAGTGGGGGGCATCCGAAGCCGCTGAGGGAACCGCAAGGACCCAGGCGTCTAAGATGAACTCTGCGATTGGGACTAAGTCGTAACAAGGTAGCCGTAGGGGAACCTGCGGCTGGATCACCTCCTTTCTAAAGGAAACCGCCGAAGCGGCACCGGTTCATCCGGTGTCCGCCGAGGCCATCAGTGAGGCGATCGCGAGAGAGTGCCGCAAGGCCCGATCTCGTCGATCTTCGAAGCTGAATGTGGAGGGCGATCGCGGCTCCGCCGCTTTTCTGTCCGCAAGGACCGGGGGCAGCGGGGCGTGCCACCAAAAGAGATCGGCCGGAAGCGTCGTCGCGTGTTGTGAACGCGATGGTGCCGACAGCGAGAACTGCCCGATCCAACGGATCACGTGACCCGCCTGGGGCTCGGCCGAGCCCCAGGCGGGTTTTTTGCGCGCATCTCCCGGGTGTCGCACCTGTTCTTGTAAACTCGGAACGTGAGACAGGGTGTCATCGACGGTGACATCGCGGGGCGAAGGCGCCGGGTTTGCTTCTTTATGAAGACTTCGCCGTGGGCTGTGGTGCTGGCGTGCCTGGCCGCGGCGCTGCCCTGCGAGGCCGCGGACCGGGCCTGGGAGATTCGTGGCGAACTCGAAGTCCTCCGTTCCGGTACGCCGCAGATTGCCGTATTGCGGCTTCTCGATGGCAGTCGGATCGAAGTCCCGGTCGACGCGCTCTCGCAGGAGAGCCAGGCGGCGGTCCGTGCCGCAGCAGCCGCGTTGCCGCCGGCCGGTGAGCGGGGAGTGACTGTCCGAGGGCCCGGCGGACGAACCATCCGGCTCGATGTTGCCGAGGTCATCAAGGACGTCGAAGCCGACGCTGTCAGGTGCCGCAGTGCGAGGGAGGCGGCCGAGGTCTATCGCCTGTTCCTGGCCGGCAACCGACCCACGCCTGAGCAGCGAGCCGCAGCGGAGGCTCGCGCGCGATTCTGGGCGGAAAAGTCGGAAAGAGGGCTGGTGCGACTGGGAGACAGATGGCTTCCACCGACGGAGGCAGCAGCAGTCAAGGAAGAGGCGAGCAAGATCCTCGCCCATGCGCTCGAACTGATGCGGCTGGGTACTGCCGACCTCGCCGAAGACGAGCTTCGCAAGGCCAGCCGTCTCGATCCCGACAGCGGGCGGGCGAGTTTCGTCACAGGGCTGGCCTACGCCAAGGTGGCCAACAAGCCCGAGAAGGCGGTCGAGCATTTCACCGCGGCGGTGGAGCGGGAACCACGCAACGCCGCGGCGTTGAACGACCTGGCCGTGCTGGAGGTCCTGACGAGGCGTCACGGCGCCATCGCGCGCCATTTTCGGCAAGCAGTCGAGAGCGCCGCCGATCCGATGCCGGTGGCTGAAAATGTCGCGTGGGCGGTGAAGTTGTCGGGTGCGGCCCAGGTGGATCCTGCCCAGGCGAAGTACCGGATGCCGGAGAGGACCATCGACGACCTGAACGTCCTCTATCGCATGGTGACTCAGGAACTCAAGCTCAAACCGTCGGACGAAGTCGGGGAACCGCGGTACCTGGGTCCGGACGGGTCGGTCTGCACGGCGACGACGCTGGCAGACGTCTCGGCGCTCTTCGAGGGTGCGGCCGAGGACGACGCCGAGACGCGTCTTGCCCTCGGCTTCGCGGTGTCTCCAGGCCGTGTTCTCTGCCCACGACAGGTGATTACGCGGGCCGACGGTTCGGTGTTTCCCGAGGTCTGGGTGGAGTCGCCACGAGACCGTGGTAATCGATTGTCGGCGACCGTTGTCACAGCTCCGGAGGATGGAGATCTCGCCCTGTTGCAGTGCGACGGACTTGAAGCCAAATCGCTATCGCTCGCTGACACGTTGCCGGCTGATGCAAAGATCTCCGTGATCGATCGTTCGGGAGACTCATGGCTCAACCTGCGCCTGGCCGCTGTGTCAGGGACGATGGTCGTGTCGACCGAGCCACACGGAGAGCCTGGTCTATTCATCCACACGGCGGTCGTGCCGCGTGGGCTCGGCGGGGGGCCGATCATCGACGGTGCCGGCCAGGTCGTGGGGGTGGTGGCCTCGACGCCCCGGACCGACGCGTCGGGCAATGCCGCCGGGTTCGGCATTCCCGCGGAGCGGATTCGTGCGTTCCTGAAGAATCATGCGCCAGATGCCAGTGATTCAGCTGATGGTGCCGTCGCCGGTCCGGCGGAGGCGGGAACGCGCGCCGTGGCGGGCACGGTCGTGGTGGTGGCGACAACCCCCACGCCTGAGCCCGCCGTCGCGGAGCCCTCGTCGCCGCCGTGACGATCCAACGGCCGACCCGCAGGGGTTGCGTTTTTGTCGCCAGGCGTCAGGCTATGGGCCAGCGGACAGACGTCGCATTACTCCGTCGTGCTCAACTCGTTTCGTGGGGTTCGGTGTCGTGGTGACGATGGGCATCCAAAACATTTCAGGCGTGACCCCGCCGGCTGTCGCCGAGGCGACCGTGATGACGGTCTGGCCGTCCGTGGCCTCGACCGCCCTGGGCCGCTCGCTCGGGCGGCTGTACCGCATCGATGCCGGCTTCGGGCCGGTGTCGGTCGGACGGCTCGCGCTCCTGGCAACCATCCCGCTGGGCCTCGCGCTCTATCTTTCGCTGCGGCTGCCCTGGGCCATCCGCCGCTACCGGCTGACGAACCGACGGGTAATCGTCGAGCGGGGTGTGAATCCCGTCGTCGAGCAATACGTCGACCTCGACCGCTTCGATGCGATCGACGTCGACGTGCGGCCCGGCCAGGAGTGGTACGCCGCCGGAGACCTGGTGTTCCGCCGCGGCCAGGTGGAGACGCTCCGTCTGCCGGGCGTGCGCCGGCCGGAATCGTTCCGGCGCACGTGCCTCGAGGCCCGGCAAGGTTACGTGGCCGTGGCGGCGCTGCAGCCCCAGCCGGTTGGGGCGACCTGAGCGGCCGGATGCGGTTCAGGTGACGCGGGTGCGCGGGACAGGGCCGCGGGCGGCGATCGCGGTGCGGATCGAGTCGCGGGCCGCGTCGTCGAGGTCGCAGGCCAGCCCGCGGGTGTTTTCCTCGACCTGCTCAGGGCTCGTGGCGCCGAAGAGCACGCTCGTGATGCCCGGCTGCTCGGCGGTCCACGCCAGCACGAGGGCTGTGAGCGTCACGCCGAGCCGGGAGGCCACCGGCCGCAGGGCATCGACGAAGTCGAGATTGCGCTCGAACTCCGCGCCGTTGAAGAGCGGATACTTGTGGCGGCTGTCGGTCGCGGGAAACACCTGCCCGCGGTGCATCTTCCCCGCCAGCAGCCCCTTCATGAGCGGCCAGTAGACCACCATCGCGACGTTCCGCTCGCGGCACCAGGGCAGCACCGCCTCCTCGATCTCCCGCTGCAGCATGTTGAAATGCATCTGGCAGGCCGCCAGCGGGCACTCCGCCGCGAACCGGGCGAGCAGGTCCACGCCGGCGTTCGAGAGGCCGACCGCCCGCGTCTTGCCGGCGTCGAGGAGTCGCTTGAGTTCGCCCGCCGACTCCTCGATCGGCACCGCGGGGTCGGGGCAGTGGAGGTAGAGCAGGTCGAACCGGTCGGTGCCGAGGCGGGCGAGGCTCTCGTCGACCTCGGCCCGCAACCGTTCGGGACGGCCGTCGACCACGAGCCGGCGCGGCGGCGTCGCCGCGGCGTCGGGCTCCCAGTGGATGCCGCACTTGCCGGCGATCACGACCGCGTCACGGCGGCTGCCACCCACGTCCGCGCCGGGGCCCGTGCCGAGCGCCGCCGCGATCGCGTGGTCAGCCTCGCCGTGCTCGCCGTAGCAGTAGGCCGTGTCGATGTGCGCGATCCGCGCGTCGATCGCCGCCCGCACGGCGGCGGCCGCCGCGTCGCGGGACACTCCCTCCCGCGTCATGCCGGCCAATGGCCAGCAGCCCAGTCCCAGCGGTCCGACCGTCACGGGCGCCGAACCGAGCGGGCGAGGCGATGTGTTCATGGGACGTGCAATGCCTGAAGCCGAAGCGAGGGTCCACGCACACTCACCCCAGTCCTCTCCCAGAGGGAGAGGGCGCAAGCGAATGCGAGCGGCGCGGGACCGCAGGTTCCGGAAATCGTCCGGTCGCCAGGAAACCCGACACGAGGTTCGCGGTCTCCCGGCTGAAGAGCAGGCCCGTGTGCCACGTGGGAAGCTCGGCGAACGCATGCGGCACGTCCGGTCGGGTACTTTCCTCCGACACCAGCGCGTCGTACGCCGCGGCGATCACGCCGAGGTCGAGATCGGGCGGCATCGGCAACAGGTTCACGAGGCTGTCGGGTGCCGTCGAGAGCTCGGCGACCGGCTTCAGGAAGCGGCCGAAGGTGCCGACCGCCCGCGTGGCCACGAACGACCCGTGGTTCGGCGGGGCGAGCATGACCACTCGGCCGAGCTTTCGCGGGCGGTAGCGGTCGAGGGCCGCGCGGGCGACGATGCCACCCATGCTGTGGGTGACCAGGTGGAGCACGTCCACCCCGGGGTCGGCATCGAGTTGCTCGAGCCGCCGGGCGAAGCGATCGGCATGCACGAGCAAGGAGCAGCGGATGCTCCAGTAGCCCCAGGCACTCGGCGCGAAGCCCCGGCGCTTGAGCCGGGCGGCGAGCACGGCCAGCATGTATTTGTTGGCGAGGTAGCCGTGGACGAGGGCGATGCGGGGCGCGGTCATGCAGGGCGGCCCGCCGGTCGCCCTCCCGCCGGCACCTGGGGCCGCTGCGGGGCGGGGCAGCAGTCGAGCGGACAGACGTCGTGGCTCGCCGGCAGGGAGCCGATCGCCACCCGCTCCGGCAGGCTCCACGCCCGCTCCGCGAGCAGGTCGCGGACCATCGCCACGAACGCGGGGGCGGTGCCCACCGTGGCCGCGCGGGCCATCTCCACGCCCAGCTCACGGCACAGGTCGGCGGCCTCGGTGTCGAGGTCGTAGAGCACCTCCATGTGGTCGGAGATGAAGCCGATGGGGGCGATCACGAGCCGACGAACGCCATCTGCGTGCTGGTGCCGGATCACGTCGCAGACGTCGGGCTCGAGCCACGGCTGCGTGGGCGGCCCGCTGCGGCTCTGCCACACGAGCCGCCAGTCCGCGACGCCGGCCCGTTCGGACACCAGCCGGCACGATTCCGTGAGCTGCGGCACGTAGCGGCTCGTGTCGGCCATCGACATCGGGATGCTGTGGGCGGTGAACAGCACCGGCACGCCCGCCCGCACATCGGCCGGGAACCGCTCGAGCGCGGCCCGCACGTTGGCCGCCATCGGCTCGACGAAGCCCGGATGGTTGAAGAACACGCGGAACTTGTCGACTTCGGGCGCCCGCGGCCCCACCGCCTCGCGGGCGGCGGCGATGTTCTCGCGATACTGCCGGC
>JBJTIV010000036.1:0-7045 GCA_046095145.1 Planctomycetaceae bacterium | reverse complement strand
GGGCTCTCGGCCAACGGCGGCCTGCAGTTCACCTCCACGGGCTACACGCTCACCGGGGCGGGCCTGGTGCTCGGCGGCACGTCCAACGGCGTGGAGGTGGGCAGCGGCTTGAGCGCCACGGTGGCGACGGTGCTCTCGGGCTCCGGGGGCCTCGTGAAGACGGGCGCAGGCGCCCTCTCCCTGGGCTCGGCCAACACGCTGACCGGCACGGCGAGCATCACCCAGGGCGTCCTGCGGGTGACCAACGGTGGGGCGCTCCAGTCCATGCCGATCGTGGTGCAGACGGGGGGCACGCTGGCGCTGCCCACGGCCACTCGCCTGGTGCTCTCGGCGACGAGCCTGACGGTGGACCAGGCCACGGGGGGCACGGTGGACATCGGGAAGGGCCGGATCGACATCGGCTCAGGGGCCACGGAGGCGGACCTGCGGGCCGACCTGATCGCGGGCCGGACGGCGGCGGGGACGTTCTCGGGCACCAGCGGCATCATGACGACCGGCGGGAAGGCGTCTGTGAACTCGGCCAATGCGGTGGTGGGCTACCGGGTGACCGCTGGCTCGGCGGTGGTGGCCTGGGCGGCGTACGGCGACTCGAACCTGGACGGGGTGGTGAACTCGACGGACATCTCGCTGGTCAACGGCGGCGGCCGGTACAACGCGGGTGCGCCGGCGACGTGGCAGCAGGGTGACTACAACTACTCGGGCGACGTGAACTCGACCGACATCTCGCTGCTCAACGGCACTGGGCTCTACGGCACGGCCTCGTATCTGCCGGTGACGGTCGCGTCGCTGTCGACCACCACGACCGGCACCCTCAGCGTCTCGCGCAACGCCTGGCTGGCCTACGCGATCGACTCCGAAACGCGGAACACCCGGAAGCGCTGACATCCAGTCGGGCGACGCCACACCCGCGGAAGCCGGGACCATCTGCTCACGCGCACCGGAGCCATCGTGCCTTGCTCGAGCACCTCTTCAGTCCGGCGCGGGGCGGGCGGCGGGCCGGTCCCCGGCGACGGCGCGTCCGGAGCCCGCAGGTGTGCGACTGCGAGCCGCTCGAATCGCGGGCGGTGCTCGCCGCCCTGACGCTGCCCGCCGGCACCTCCTACTCGGAGACCTTCGACGGCATCGGCACCGCCCTGCCCGTCGGATGGACCGTCGCCACCGGCGCCACCGCGACGAGCCGCGGCACGGCGGTCGCGTTCACCACGACGGCCACGGCCTGGGGCGACACCGCGGGACGGTTCAAGAATCTCGCCTCGGCCGACGGCGGCACGAGCGCCGACACGTCGACCGCGCAGAACGCCCGGTCGGACCGCGCCCTGGGCATCAAGCAGTCGGGGTCGGTGGGCGATCCCGGGGCCGCCTTCGAACTGGAGCTGGCCGGCACGTCGGGCACGACCGGCTTCGGGATGTCGGTGAAGCACCAGATGCTCGACGTGCAGGCGCGGTCCACGACGTGGTCGGTGCAGTATTCCACGACCGGCAGCTCGTGGACGACCGTGGCCACCTACGCCGACCCCGGCGCCTGGGGCTCCACGACCGGCACCTATAGCTTCGGCAGCGCGCTCGACAACCTGGCCGGGCCGGTCTTCGTCCGCATCGCCGCGCTGTCCGCCACGTCGGGCAGCGGCTCCCGGGACGCCTACGGCATCGACGACGTCGCGCTCACCTGGACCAACGCGTCCTCCCCCTCGCCCGCGATCCTGCAGGAGGATTTCGCGTCGCTCACGGCCGGCGGCACCACCGCCACGTCGGGCACGGGCTCGCCCTCGGGCACGGAGGTCACGGCGAACCTCACGCCCAACTTCCCCACGTCGGCGAAGGCCTATTCCGCCGGCGGCGCCGTGAAGCTCGGCACGAGCAGCCTGCCCGGCTCGATCACGAGCAAGACCCTCGACCTCTCGGGCAACGGCGGCGCCTTCACGGTGTCGTTCGACGTCAAGGGCTGGACCACGGTCGAGGGCGACATCACCGTCACCGTCACGGGCCTCGCCCCGCAGACGGTCTCCTACGCCGCCACGGTGGCGTCGGCCTTCGAGACGAAGGTGCTGCAGTTCACGGGCGGCCAGGCCGCCTCCACGATCACGTTCGCCACCACGGCGAAGCGGGCCTTCCTCGACAACGTCGTGGTCACCGGCGGTGACGGCCCGATCGACGTCGTGCCCCCCTCCGCCCCGGCCATCACGGGCATCACGCCGGCCAGCGGCCGGCTCACCGTGGCCTTCTCGCCGCCGTCGTCGAACGGCGGCGCGACGATCACGAACTACCAGTATTCGCTCGACGGCGGCGGCTCCTGGGTCGCGCCCGCGCCCGCGGTCACGACCAGCCCGCTCGTGATCACGGGCCTCGTCAACGGCCAGACCTACTCCGTGCGGCTGCGGGCGGTGAACGCGGCCGGCCCGGGCGCCGCATCGGCGGCCGTGACCGGCAAGCCCGGCGCGATCGACTACCTGCGGATCGTCTCCTACAACGTCACCGCCGCCGACATCGCGGGCGTGCGCACGGGCTTCGAGACGCTCGTGCAGGGCATGGCCGCGGAGGCCTACGCCGGCCACGTCGACCGCGTGGACCTGATCGCGATGCAGGAGGTGAAGACCCAGGCGACCACGTCGGCGGACCTCGCCGCCCGGCTCAACGCCGTCTACGGCGCGGGCAGCTACGCCCACGGCGTGCTCGACGGCGCCACCACGGGCAGCGGCACGCAGGGCGTGGTGTTCAACACGGCCGCGCTGCAGCTCCTCGAGGAGGTGGCGATCGGCACCGTCTCGAGCACCGGGATCCCGCGGCAGACGCTCCGCTACAAGTTCCAGCCCGTCGGCGGCGACGCCACGAGCGTGTTCTACGTCTACAACAGCCACTTGAAGGCGGCCGACGACTCCGAGTCGGCGGCCCGCCGGGCGGCCGACGCCCAGATGATCCGGGCCGACGCCGACGCCCTCGGCCCCGGTACGAGCGTTCTCTACGTCGGCGACTTCAACCTGCAGACGAGCAACGAGCAGGCCTACCAGAACTTCCTCGCCGCCGGGAACGGCCAGGCGTTCGATCCGCTCAACCGCCCGGGCAACTGGAGCAACAACTCCGCATTCCGCGACATCTTCACGCAGGCCCCCTCGGCCAATCCGCCCACGGGCTTCGCCGGGGGCGGGCTCGACGACCGCTACGACTTCCAGCTGGTGTCGGGTCCGGTGATGGCCGGCGGAGGGCTCGCCTACAAGACCGGCAGCTACCGCACGTTCGGCGTGGACGGATCGGTGGCCGCCGGCGGGAGCGTGAACGACCCGACGAGCACCGCGCTCTCGGGCCTGTCGAACCGCACGCAGCTCCTCGACCTGCTCACGACCGTGGCCGACCACCTGCCCGTGGTCGTCGACTATTCGTATCTCGCGGTCGGCCAGCCGACGTCGCCGACGATCACGGTCTCACCCGGCACGCTGGCCGCGGCGCTCACGACCACCGTGGGCACGCCGTCGGCGGCGCAGACGTTCACGGTCTCGGGCGCGGCCCTCACCGGCAGCCTCATCGTGACGGCGCCCACGGGCCTGGAGGTGTCGCTGGCCGCGGGCAGCGGCTACGCGACCTCGCTGTCGCTCGCCCCGACGGCGGGCTCCCTCGCCGCCACCACCGTCTACGTGCGGCTCGCGGCGACGGCGGCCGCCGGCAACTACAACGCCGCGGCGATCACCGTGTCCGGCGGCGGCGCCACGGCGCGGACCGTGCTCACCACGGCCAGCGGCAACGTGGTGAGTCCGGCCTCCTCCACCACCCTCTTCTTCGAGGACTTCGCGGCCCTCACGGCGGGCGACAACACGACGACGACGGGCTCGGGCACCGTCTGGACCGGCTCGAGCAACTGGTCGAGCGTGACGGGCGCCTTTCAGGCCGGCGGCGCCGTGCGGCTCGGCACGGGTTCCGCGGCCGGCTCGATCACCACGCGCACGCTCGACCTCTCCGGCAACGCCGGCGTGTTCACGGTGTCGTTCGACGTGAAGGGCTGGACCACGGTCGCCGGCCCCGTGACCGTGACCGTCGCGGGCCTGTCGCCGCAGACGGTCGCCTACTCCGCGATCATCTCCTCCGCCTTCGAGCGAAAGACGCTGCAGTTCACCGGCGGCCAGCCGAACGTGACGATCACGTTCTCCGTGGCGGCCGGGCAGCGCGCGTTCCTCGACGACATCCAGGTCTCGGGCGGCACGCCCGAGCCCGTGGTCACCGGCATCGCCGGTTTCGTCTGGAACGACGCCGACGGCGACGGGGTCTGGGACACGCCGGGCGAGGCGGGCATCCCCGGCCGCACGGTCTACCTCGACCTCGACCGCAACGGCCTCCTCGGCGTCGGCGAGCCGAACACGGTCACCGCCGCGGACGGCGGCTACTCGTTCACCGGCCTCGCCGCCGGCACCTACATCGTGGCGCAGATCGTGCCCGCGGGCTGGGAGCAGACGTTCCCCGCCATCGCGGTGGCGGCGGCGCAGGTGCGGTCGGCGTCGGGCGTGCAGGTGGCCACGATCACCGATCCGGCCTACGCGCCCGCGGACCGGCAGCAGGCGAAGCGGTTCGTGCCCAACGACCCGCTCTTCACCCAGCAGTGGCACCTGCGCAACACCGGCCAGCAGTCGGGCACGTCCGGCCAGGACGCCAACGTGGTCACGGCCTGGGACGCGGCCAGGGGCGCCGGCGTGGTGATCGGCATCGTGGACGACGGCCTCCAGTACACGCACCCCGACCTGTCGCCCGCCTACCGCGCCGACCTGAGCTACGACTTCAACGACGACGACTCCGACGCCGCGCCCGGCGCGGGCGACGACCACGGCACCGCGGTGGCGGGCGTGGCGGCGGCCCGGGGCAACAACGGCATCGGCGTGTCGGGCACGGCGCCGAGCGCCTCAGTGGCGGGCATCCGCCTCACGGCCGGCTTTACGAGCGACCAGGAGGAGGCCGCCGGCCTCACGCACGAGCCGCAGGCCATCGCCGTCTACTCCAACAGCTGGGGGCCGAGCGACGACGGGACGACGCTGGAGGCCCCCGGACCGCTGACGCTCGCGGCCTTCGCCAACGCCGTGCAGACCGGACGTGGCGGCAAGGGGAGCATCTACGTGTGGGCTGCCGGCAACGGCCTCGACACCAACGACAACTCCAACTACGACGGCTACGCCAACTCCCGCTACACGATCGCCGTGACGGCGGTCGACAACCGCGGGAAGCAGTCGTGGTACGCCGAGCCCGGCGCCAACATCCTCGTGGCGGCCCCGTCGAGTGGCGACTCGAGCGGCACCGACGTGGGCGTCGTCACGACGGATCGCACGGGAGTCGACGGCTACAACATCTCGGCGTCGGAGTCGCCGGGCAACCTCTCCGACCGCAGCTACACGAACGACTTCAGCGGCACGTCGTCGGCCACGCCGGTCGTGTCGGGCGTCGTGGCGCTCATGCTCGAGGCCAACCCGAACCTCGGCTGGCGCGACGTGCAGCACGTGCTCGCCGGCTCCGCCCGCAGGAACGACGCCGCCGACCCGGGCTGGACCCAGAACGGCGCCGGGAAGTGGGTGAACCACAAGTACGGCTTCGGCGTCGTCGACGCGGCCGCCGCCGTGAGCCTCGCGAAGACCTGGACGAACGTGGGCGCCGAGGTGTCGGCCGGGTCGGGCACGATCACGGTGGGCCAGACGATCCCCGACAACAACGCCGCGGGCATCACCTCCTCGTTCACGCTCGGCGCCGACATCCGCATGGAGTCGGTGGAGGTGGTGTTCTCGGCCGCCCACACGTCGCGCGGCCACCTGCAGGTCGTGCTCACGTCGCCGGCGGGCACGAAGTCGGTGCTCGCGGAGCGGCATGCCGACACCGGCGACAACTATTCAGGCTGGGTGTTCTCGACCGTGCGGAACTGGGGCGAGTCGTCAAAGGGCGCCTGGACGCTCACCGTCTCCGACCTCACGAGCGGCACGACGGGCACGTTCGGCTCCTGGGCGCTCAACGTCTACGGCACGACGCTGGTGACCCCGCCGGGTGCCATTTCCGTGACCGTGGCGGCCGGCCAGACCGCGAGCGCCGTGAACTTCGGCAGCCGCTCGGCCGACCTCGTGTTCGACGTCGCCGACGGCCAGACCGTGACCGACTCGGTGAACCGCTCCGGTCCGATCAACATCGTGAAGCGCGGCCTCGGCACGCTCGTGCTCTCCGGCGCGAGCGGCCACACCGGCCAGACGACGGTCGAGGCCGGCACGCTCGTGGTGGCCGCCGCCGACGCGCTCGCCGCGAGCCCGGTGCGGGTGGCGACCGGTGGCACGCTCAAGGTCAACTCCGGGATCACGATGCGGTCGCCCACCGTCACGCTCGCCGGCGGCACGCTCGACGGCCTCGGGGCCACGCTCCTGGTCGACGCCGCGACCGGCATCGGCACCCTCGCGATCGTCTCCGGAGCCGTGACGGGCGCGCCGAGTCTCGCCGTCAGCGGCAACGGCGTGGTCACGCTGCCCACCGACCGCCGGCAGGTCGTGGCGCTGACCGCGCTGACGGTCGACCAGGCCGGCGGCGGCCGGATCGACATCGGCAAGGGCCGGCTCGACATCGCCACGGGGGCCACGGAGACGGACCTGCGGGCCGACCTGATGGCCGGCCGCCACACCGGCGCCTTCAACGGCACGAGCGGGATCATGACGACCGGCGGGAAGGCGTCGACGAACTCGGCCAACCCGGTGGTGGGCTACCGGGTGACCGGGAGTTCGGCGGTGGTGGCCTGGGCGGCGTACGGCGACGCGAACCTGGACGGGCTGGTGAACTCCACGGACATCTCGCTGATCAACGGCGGCGGCCGCTTCAATCAGGTGTCCTCGGTGACGTGGGCGCAGGGGGATTTCAACTACTCGAACGGCGTGAACTCCACCGACATCTCGCTGCTCAACGGCACGGGGCTGTTTGGTTCGGGCTCCTACCTCCCGGTGACCCCGGTCGCGGCCCAGTCCACCTCCACGACCGGCTCCACGGCCATCTCGCAGGACGCCTGGATCGCCTACGCGATCGACGCAGAGATGCAGAAGTCGACGAAGCG
>JBJTIV010000035.1:0-4021 GCA_046095145.1 Planctomycetaceae bacterium | reverse complement strand
GGACGACTCCGTCGCTGTGGATCCTGCGGATCCAAGGCTCCTCCGCCGTCCGCCCTCGGCGGCCTCCCGGATGGGCGCTGACGTGGGCCCACGACCGCCAGCCGAGCGTTTTCAGTCGATTGATGGGGTGGGGAGGCACCCCGTAGACTCTCGCCCATGACGCGGAATGGACGCCATGCATCGACCGGGCCGCTGGTGGCCGACGCCGTCCACGAGGGGGACTGCCTCGACCTGCTGGCCCGCGTGCCCGAGGAAAGCGTCCACCTGGCGTTCGCCGATCCGCCCTTCAACATCGGCTACGACTACGACGCCTACGACGACCGGCGCGCCGACGACGACTATCTCGGCTGGTCGCAGCGCTGGATGGCCGCCGTCGCGAGGGTGCTGCGACCCGACGGCACGTTCTGGCTGGCCATCGGCGACGAGTACGCCGCCGAGCTCAAGGTGACGGCCACCCGCGACCTGGGCCTCACCTGCCGCAGCTGGGTGGTGTGGTACTACACCTTCGGCGTCAACTGCCGGCAGAAGTTCAGCCGCTCCCACGCACACCTGTTTCACTTCGTGAAGAATCCCACGGCCTTCACGTTCAACGTCGACGCCATCAAGGTGCCCAGCGCCCGCGAACTCGTCTACGGTGACCGGCGGGCCAATCCCGCGGGCCGCCTGCCCGACGACACCTGGATCCTCCGGCCCCAGGACCTGCCCGAGGGTTTCGCGGCCGACGGCGACACGTGGTAGTTCCCGCGGGTGTGCGGCACGTTCAAGGAGCGGTCGGGGTGGCATGGTTGCCAGATGCCGGAGCAGTTGCTGGGCAGGATCATCCGGGCCTCGAGCCACCCCGGCGACCTCGTCCTCGATCCCTTCGCCGGCAGCGGCACGACGCTCGCGGTCGCCAAGAAGCTCGGGAGGTCGTACGTGGGGTGCGAGCTCTCGCCGGCCTACGCCGCGAGGGTGCGCGAGCGGCTGGGTGCGATCCGCGTCGGCCAGCCGCTCGACGGGGCCCCGGAGCCGCTCAAGAGCGTGGCGAGCACCGCAAACGGCCGGCGGCTGGGGAGCCCGCGGCGGGTGCGGAAGCCATCGCCCCGCGCGAAGTGAGGCCGGAGGCCCCGCCATGGCCGCCCGCAAACCCGCCGAGCCCGCTGCCGGCCAGGCCGCCGGCTTCAACGCCGCGCCCGCCGACGGCGGCCTCTCGATCGACCGGCTCGCGCAGGCCTTCGCGGCGATGATGGGCGCGGTGCCGAACGGGGACACGACCGCGGCCGACGTGGTCAGCGTCGATGCGTCGCCCGACCTCGACGACGCCCCACCCGCGATCGACGACGACGATTGCCGGGTCACGCCCCTGTCGATCCTCGAGGCGCTGTTGTTCGTGGGTCTGCCGGGCGGCAAGCCGCTGACGAGCCGGGGCGTGGCGGCCCTGATCCGGGGCGTGCGGCCCGCCGAGGTGGCGGAGATGGCGGAGGAGTTGCGATCCCGCTACGCGGCGGAGGGGCGGCCCTACGAGGTCGCCGCCGTCGACGACGGCTGGGTGCTGCGGCTGCGGCCGGAGTTCAGCCGCTATGGTAGCGTGCTCGAAGGCCGCGCCCGTCTCGTGCGGCTGGACGCCGAGTCGCTCGACGTGCTGGCGCTCGTCGCCTGGAACCAGCCCGTGCCGCGCGACCGGCTCGTCGAACTCGGCTGCGACGCGCGGCCCGCCGTGCTGCGGCAGCTCGTCCGCCGCGGCCTCCTCGAACTGCGACAGCCGGCCGTCGCCGACGCGGCGCCGACCTACCACACGACGCCTCGCTTCCTCGAGGTCTTCGGGCTCGCCGCGCTCACAGACCTGCCCGACCCGACCGCCCCACCGCCGTGACGCCGCGGCAGGCAAGTTTGTCGGGAGTCGCAGTCGCTCCGGAAGGGAAGCCCGGAGCGCGAGCGACGGGTGACCGGGTGGCGGGCCGCGACGGCGCCGCGGTGGCCCGACGAGGTAACAGGCCGCATTCCCCGCGCTCGCGCTGTTTGCATGGTCCGTGCATCTCGTGTGCAAGCCCCCGGCGGCAGCTGGGGGACTCCGGGTTGGCCCCGGTTCCCGGTCCCCATGCGGATCGTGCGCAGATGCCGAACACGCCGCGACATCGTGGTGCATGGCGGACGGTCTCCGCCGCGACGCGGTGTCCCCGGGCTTCCGCTCCGGGGCTTGCATGCGTGCCCCGGTTCCGCCCCCTCCGTCACGGCCGCCCTTCGGCCCTTCCTTCGGCCCTCATTGAAGCCGTCGTCCGACGACGAGGCACGGGCAACCCCGACCCAACGGAAAACCTCGCACAAAGGCTTCTCGCCTCTTACGACCCCGCCCGCACCGCTTCTGCAAGCGCCTGCTCGCGCGACGTGACGTCGCCGTCGAGCTGCAGGGCTCGCACCCGAGCAAGCGCCGCCCCGAGGGCCGGCCCCTCGGCCACGCCCGCCGCCAGCAGGTCGGCACCGGTCACGAGCGGCGGCGGGTCGATCTCGTGCCGCGGCCGGGCGACCTGCGCCGTGAACCATGCCGCCGCATCTGCAGCACCGCGGCCGCAGGCTGCCCGGGCCCGCAACAGGTCGGCGAGGGACGATGCGTGCTCGTGGGACACGAACGGCTGCACCCGCGACCAGGCCCGCGCGGCCAGGCCGTCGCGGCTCATGCGGCCGAGCGCGGCCACCGCCTCTGTGAGCCACGAAGCCTTCTTTGCCTCCCGCACCGAAAGCCGCAGCCGCCCGGCCACCGCCGGCAGGGGATCGTCGGCCCGGCCCTCGGCGAGCGCGGCGAGCGCGAGCGGCAGGTCGGGCTCGTCGAGCGCGTCGACGACACGCGCGGCCTCGACCCACGACGCGCGGCTCGGCGCCCCAGCCGCCGGCCCCGGTGCGAGATCGGGGAGCACCTCGCGGGCCAGGCCGGTCTCCTCGAGCAATTCGATCGCCCGCCGTCGGCCCGGCCGCGAGGTCATCGCCCGGAGTTCGGCGGCGATCCGCTCGGGGCTGACGCCGGCCACCAGGTGCGCCATGCGCTCGATGGCCGCCCGCGTCTGGGCGTCGAGCGCGAACCCGAAGAAGGCCGTGAAGCGGATCGCGCGAAGCATCCGCAGGTGGTCCTCGGCAAACCGCCGGGCCGGCTCGCCGATCGCGCGCACGATCCCCGCGGCGAGATCCTCGCGGCCGCCAACGTGGTCGTGAACATCTCCGGAAAGCGGGTCGAGAAACAAGCCGTTGATCGTGAAGTCGCGACGCTGGGCGTCTTCACGGGCGGAGCAGAAGGTGACGCCGGCGGGGTGGCGGCCATCGGTGTAGTCGGCGTCGACGCGGAAGGTCGCCACTTCCACCTGCCCGGCATCCCGCGGCCCGAGCACCGTGATCACCCCGAAGGCCGCCCCAACCGCGAGCGTCCGCCGGCGGCCGAACAGGTCGCGAACCTGCTCCGGCCGGGCCGCCGTGGCCACGTCGTAGTCGGCCGGGGTGCGGCCGAGGAGCTCGTCGCGGACGCAGCCGCCGGCCCAGAATGCCTCGTGGCCGGCCTCCCGGAGCCGGGCGACGACCTCCCCGGCGAACCGGCGGGCGGCGGCGGGGTCGGGCCGGACGGAGGGCATCGCTACGAGTTCGTAAGGTTTGAGCTGGGGCTGGTTCAGGGGGTTGCGGAATCCGCACTGCCCGGGCAAAATCCGCCGCTTCTGAAGGGTCTGACCGGCGCGTTGACGGTTCCGCGGGCCGGCGAATAATAACAGTGGTTCTGGAATGTCCGGGACGAGATGCCCTTGGGTGATGGCTGCGGCTGGTGCTCACGAGTGCGAGTTGCAGGGATTGCCACGGGATCGCTCGTTCCGGATCGATTGGTTACGGATCGCTATTTATTCTCCCTTCATAGTCTTCATAGGACTGCCCGAGAGGGCATGAGGTGTTCCATGGCTCGCTCGATCCACAACGTGTCTCGACGGGGCTTCACCCTCGTCGAATTGCTGGTGGTGATCGCCATCATCGCCGTGCTCATCGGTCTGTTGCTCCCGGCGGTCCAGTCGGC
>JBJTIV010000034.1:0-2174 GCA_046095145.1 Planctomycetaceae bacterium | reverse complement strand
AACGTGCGCACGTGGGCCGACGAGTGGCTCGCGGGTGCGCGCGGCGCGTGAGGCCGGAATGGCTCACGCGCCGAGTGCGGCGGGAAACGCGACGGCTATACAAACGGCCACCCGCATTCCCGGCGCTTGCGCTTCGGGCTTCCTCACGGAGCAAGGACGTCGGTCCTCAAACACGCCGCGAGGGTCTGCCCACACCCTCTCGCCGGACGTTCGCTACGTCGACCAAGCCGCCCCTGGCGGATCGGTGCCCGATGCCCTCCGCTCACTCGGAGGTGTCTGCGCTCCGCCGGGCACCGATCCGCCGCAGGCGGATTGGTCGGGGCTACGCTGGCCACCTACGCCGGCTCGAGGGGATGGGCAGACCCTCGCGGCGTGTTTGAGGACCGACGTCCTTGCTCCGTGAGGAAGCCCGAAGCGCAAGCGCCGGGAATGCGGGTGGCCGTTTGGATAGCCGTCGCGTTTCCCGCCGCACTCGGCGCGTGAGCCATTCCGGCCTCACGCGCCGCGCGCACCCGCGAGCCACTCGTCGGCCCACGTGCGCACGTTGTCGACGCCCTTCCGGTGGCAGAAATCGCCGAGCGTCTCGCCGGCGTGCCGCTCCGCCTTGTAGCAGGCGAGCACGGCCGTGATCTCGCGGCAGAGATCCTCGAAGGGCACCACGTCCTTGTACTGCTCGTTGAGCCGGTCGCCGAGCAGGCGGCCGCCGAGGAAGATCGTGTACTTCCCGGCGGTGCGGCCCACGATGCCGATGTCCGAGTTGTAGGGGCGGGCGCAGGCGTTGGGGCAGCCGGTCATGCGGAGCGTGAAGGCGTCGTGCGCCAGGCCCAGCCTCGCCACCTCCGGCTCGAGCGCGTCGATGAGCCCGGGCAGCACCCGCTCGCTCTCCGCCACCGCCAGGCCGCAGGTGGGCAGGGCCACGCAGGCCATGCTCCAGCGCCGCAGGGTCGTGATCTCCTCGGAGGACTTCACGCCGTGGTCGTGGAGGATCTGCACGATCCGCTCGCGGTCGGTGACGGCGAGGTCGGTGAACAGGAGGCTCTGGTGGGCCGTGATCCGCACGCCGGGCGCGATGTCGCGGAGGATCCGCCGCAGCGCGGTCTTGAGACGCACGTCGCCGGTGTCATGGATCCGGCCGTTCTCCACGTTGAGGCCGTAGCAGAACTTCCCATTTCCCTGCTCGAACCAGCCGATGTGGTCGTCGAAGCCGTGGACGTCGGCGGGATGGCAGGGAGCCAGGGGCTTGCCGAAGTATTCCTCGACCTTTGCCCGAAAGGCCTCGAGGCCCATGGTGTGGATCGTGTACTTCAGCCGCGCCACCTTGCGGTCGGAGCGGTTGCCGAAGTCACGCTGCACCTTGACGATCGCCACCGCGATGTCGATGACGTCCGCGGGCGGCACGAAGCCCAGCCGCTTGGCGAGCGCGGGAAAGGTCTTGGCCGCACTCGGCGTCACGCCCATGCCGCCGCCGGCGAGCACGTTGTAGCCCAGGATCTTTCCGTGCTCGTGGACGGCGAGGAAGCCCAGGTCGTTGGCGTAGACGTCGATGCAGTTGTCCTCGGGCAGCGCGAAGCCCGTCTTGAACTTCCGCGGCAGGTAGGTGGGGCCGTAGATCGGTTCGACCTCGTGGCCTTCCGGCCCTCCGCCGGCGAGCGTCTTCTCGCCGGTGGCGTCGTCGGTGAGCCAGATCTCGTGGTAGGCCCGCGTCCGCGGCGCCAGGTGCGCGGCGAGCTTCTCGGCCATCGCCATCATCTCGTCGCGGACGGGGTCGTTCCGCAGGCACGCAGGGCAGCACATCACGTTCCGCTCGACGTCTCCGCAGGCGGCGAGCGTGGTCAGCTGGATCTCGTTGATCCGCTGGATCGTGGCCTTGAGATCACCCTTGACGATGCCGTGGTGCTGGATGCCCTGCCGCGTCGTGAGCCGCACCGTCCCGTTGGCGCACTCGTCGCCGAGGTCGATCTCGGCGAGCATCTGGGAGGCCGTGAGCTTGCCGCCGGGAATCCGCGTGCGGACCATGAAACTGATCTCTCGCGGCGCCTTCCCCGACTTGCCGGCCTTGCGGGCCTCGCGGTCCTCCTGCTGGTAGGTGCCGTGGTTCTTCAGCAGCTGCACGCTCCCCTTGCCGAAACCGCCGGTGCCGTCGACGAGCTCCTGCGGGATGTCCCCCTTGAGGT
>JBJTIV010000033.1:0-11143 GCA_046095145.1 Planctomycetaceae bacterium | reverse complement strand
TGAAGTACCTGTCGGCGGACATGGAGTTGGTGGAAGAGCAGCCGGCCGCGGGCCGGGCCTGACCGCTGCTCCTGTGGCTCGGGGTTGCCCGTGCCCCGTCGCCCGGACACTCGCTGCGGGCATCCTGCCCTTCGCTCGCTCGGTGCTGACTGCGCTTCGCCCTCCGGGCTGCGCTGGTCAGCAACGCCGGGCGACGGGGCACGGGCAACCCCGAGCCACAGGAGCAGCGGTCAGGCCCGGCCCGCGGCCGGCTGCTCTTCCACCAACTCCATGTCCGCCGACAGGTACTTCACCGTCGCCGACGGCGCGAGGTTGAAGTACACCTTGCCGTCGGTGGTCCACCGCGTGCCGTCGTGGAGGAACTCGGCGGTGGCGGCCTTCGCCTTGGCCACGTTCTCGTTCTCCTCCATGCCGCCCCCGACGACGGCCTCGAACTGCACCTCGATCGCCACGAGCGCCTTGAGCCGGCGGGAGCGGCGGTCGCGGGCGTAGACCACGTCGTCGTCGAAGGTCACGTCCACCCAGCGCAGGCCGCGGGGCTTGCCGAACGATGCCGCCTTCTCGATGAACTTCGCCTCCAGCGGCTCGCGCTGCCGGTGGAAGTCGCGCTGGGCCCGGGCGATCCGCTCCGACTGCCGCGCCAGCCGCATGGGCTTCAGCGCGATCGCGGTGGCCGCGCCCGCGAGCGCCAGGGCGAAGAAGGTGACGACGAGCGTGAGGGCCAGGGGCATGTCAACCGTCTCCACCGCGTTCCACGACGGAGACAAGTCTACGGCGTGGCGACCCGGGGGCCAAAGTCCTCGCGAGATCCGGCCGGGGGGCATGCCAGGCGGCCCGAATGCCCTTGGCCGGCGGGGGGGCGGCTGCCCGCCGGCCGCGGCGCGCGGGACACGGCCGGCCCTGCCGGAGCCGCCCACGCCACGCCGCCGCGGCCCGCGCCCGCTGGGCGCCCACCAGTCGCTCGCCGGCGGCTACCACCGCGCGGTCGAACGGGCGGTCGAGACCGGCTGCACCTGCCTGCAGGTCTTCACCCGCAACATCAACCAGTGGGAGGCGAAGCCGATCGACCCGGCCGAGGCCGAGGCCTTTCGCGCGGCCGTCCGCGACGCCGGGCTCGCGCTCGTGGTGGCCCACGACTCCTACCTGATCAACCCCGCGGCCGCCGCCCCGCCGCCGCGGAAGCGCTCGATCGCCGGTCTCGTCGAGGAGCTCCGCCGCGCGGACGTTCTCGGCATCCCGTGGGTGGTGGCCCATCCCGGGGCGGCGGGGGAGCAGCCGGTCGACCGGGCCGTGGCCCGCGCGGCCGATGGCATCGCCACGGCACTGAAACGCACGACATCCCTGGCGGCCGGAATCCTCATCGAGACGACGGCCGGCCAGGGCTCGTGTCTCGGCGCCACGTTCGAGGAGATCGGGGCGATGCTCGACCGGATCGACGCGGTGCCGGGTCTCGCGGCCCGCGTGGGCGTGTGCCTCGACACCTGCCACGTGTTCGCGGCGGGCTATCCGCTCGCGCCGCGGCCGGCGCTCGACGACACGCTCCGCCGGTTCGACAAGGCCATCGGCCTCTCACGGCTGAAGGTGATCCACGCCAACGACTCCAAGCGCGAACGGGGCTCGCGGGTGGACCGCCACGAGGCGATCGGCAAGGGCAGGATCGGCCCCGGAGCCTTCCGGCTGCTGCTCGAGCACCCGAAGCTCGCAGGCATCCCGCTGATCCTCGAGACCCCGAAGGAGGGCCCCGACGGGAAGCCGCACCCGCGGCACGACCGCACGAACCTCGCGACCCTCCGCCGCCTGGCGGCGCGGTGATGCCACTCAGGGCTCCCTCGGGGCCGTTCCCGCATGGGAGGCGGGATGGTCGTTTCACCCGGAGTCCCCCGGCTCCCGCCGGGGGCTTGCATAAGGAGCCGCATCCAACGCCTCATCCAAGCCCGGAGCGGAAGCGACGGGACTCCGGGTCGTTGGGCAAGACCGCCCGCGACTTTTCCTCCTCCTCGACGGGACGCTCCGCGGGAGAACGCGATGGGCGGCCTGAGCGGGAGCACCGTGGCCGGCTGGAGTGGCAGACCGCATTCCCCGCGCTCAGCGCGCGGGGGCGTCCTCACGGGAAGCGGACTTATCGACAGAAGCGAAGGGGCTGCCAAGAGCCCTGAGAGCGACACGGAGCGAGGGGCTGCCCATCGCCCTGAGAGCCGGCGTTGGCGGCAAGCGAAGACAGGATGTCGAAGCGCAGCCGGCATCGAGTGAGCGGAGGGCATGATGCCCGAAGCGAACGTCCGGCGACGGGGCGTGGGCAGCCCCGAGCCGCACGAACGTCCGGCGACGGAGCATGGGCAGCCCCGAGCCACGTGGACGGCGACCCTCACGCCTCCGGCGGAATGTCGCGGCCGTGCGGGTCGCCGACCGCGCGCCCCACCTCGGCCTCGATCCGCTGCCGCATCGCCGCGCCGAGGTGATGCTCCACGAACTCGGCCGGCGGGTGGAGATGGTCGAGCGGCAGGTCGGAGTGGCGGCCCAGCCAGGCCTCCCAGAGCCGGTGCGACCGCACCACCATCTCGGCCTCGACGCGGCCGCGCGGCGTGAGCGACCGGCGGCCGTCGCGACGCTCGACGGCGCCGGTGGCGGCGAGCCAGGCCGCGGCCACGCGGCCGACGGCCGACGTCGCCGGCGGGGCGACGCCCGCCTCCTCGGCCCGCCACAGCCCGGCGAGCACGTCCTCCCGGGCCACGCGCAGCGCGTAGCCCAGCCGCGACAGGCCGCGGGCCACGAGGCCGTCGTCGGGGGCCACGACCGCGGCCAGGAGGTATTCGAGCCCGAGCACCACGGCGATCATGCCGGCGGCGCTCGTGTTCCAGCGCCAGGCGGCGAGGTAGCCCAGGCAGGCGCCCACGACGGCGAGCACCGCGGCCAGGATGACCACGAGGTGCAGCCGGCGGACGAGCAGCTCCGCCGCGGCGGCAGGCACCACCAGGAGCGCCACCACGAGCACCGCGCCCACCACCTCGAAGCCCGCCACGGTCGTGACGGCCGTGGCGGCGAGCAGGCCGCCGGTCACCGCGGCCACGGGGAGCCCGGCGGCCCGCGCCGCGTCGGCGTCGAAGGCGGTGAACACCTGCAGCTTCCATGTGGCGGCCAGGCCGGCGACCACGGCGGCGAGCACCACGGCCGCCGACACCAGGCCCCGCGGCACGGCCCGCCCGGCGATCGACACCGTGTCGAAGGGGACGAGTTCGAGGATGCCGTGCAACACGCAGCCGGGATCGAGGTCCTGGCGGGCGCCCAGCGTGGACACGATCACGATGCCCAGGGCGAAGAGCGCCGTGAAGGCCACGCCCGCCCCGGCGTCGTCGGCGAGCCCGGCCGTGGACCGCAGCACGCGGGTGAGCCACACGGTCACGAGCGCGGCCGCCACCGCGCCGGCGAACACGAGCGGCCCGCCGGGCCGGCCCCCCGCGAGCACCGCCACCGCGATGCCGGGAAGCACCGCATGGCCGATCGCATCGCCGAGCAGGCTCATCCGGCGGACGACCAGCAGCGTGCCCACGACCGCGCAGGCCGCCGCCACCGTCGCCGCCGTCGCCATCGCCCAGAGGTGGAAGGGCTGCATGGTGTCGCTCACGCCGCCGTGGCCGTGGCCCGCGCCCGCGCATCCCGCCACCGCGCCGCCCCGATCGAGGCCGCGAGGATCGCCGTGGCCGCGAGCACGACCAGCGGCCCGGTCGCCAGGCCGCGCGGCGCGGGCAGCCCGAAGCCCTCGGCCACGGCCGGCGCCGCCGCCCCGGCGGCCACGCCGAGCACCGCCGACCCCAGGCCGATCCCGCCCGAGAGGATCACCAGCGGCACGACCCGGTCGGTCCACTGCCGCGCGGCGACGGGCGGGATGATCACGAGCGCCGTCACGAGCACCGCGCCGGCCGCGGGCAGCCCCGCCACGACCACGACCGCCACGAGCAGCACCACCGCCTGGTCGATGAGGGCCACGGGCCAGCCCGACGCGGCGGCGAAGCCCGGGTCGAAGGCCACGAGCACGGCCTCCTTGAGCCCCAGCGCCACCACCGCCACGACGGCGGCCGCCACGGCCGCCAGCAGCAGCGCGTCGCGGGCGGTGAGGGCCGCGGTGTGGCCGAGCAGGAACTGGTCGAGGCCCGCGGCGCCGGCCACGCCGCGGGCGACGAGCGCCGACTCGAGCGCCAGCCCGAGGCCGAAGCCCACGCCGATCACGATCGCCGTCGCGGCGTCGTCGCGGGTGCGGGTGAAGCGGCGCAGCAACACGAGCGTCCCCAGCCCGCCGATCGCCGCCACGAGCGCCCCGCCGAGGAGCACCGCCAGGTCGCGGCCGCCGGTCACGAGCACGGCCAGCGCCGCGCCGGCGAGCGTGCAGTGGGCCGCCGCGTCGGCCACGAGCGGCCGCTTCCGCAACAGCGCGAGGCTGCCCACCACGCCCGCGGCGCAGCCCACGGCCGCCACGCCCGCCGTGACCACGAGCGTGTTGTAGGCGGGCAGGCCGGCGGCCATGCCGACGAGGCCCCTCATGGCGTGCGGCTCCGCGCGGCCACGGCCCGGCCGAGCTCGTCGAGCAGTTCGGTGTGGCCGGCGTAGGTCACCCGGAGGTTCTCGGGCGTGAGCACCTCGGCCGCCGGGCCGACGGCCACCAGCCGCATGTCGACGAGCGCCACGCGGTCGAACCACTCGGCCGCGGTCCGCAGGTCATGGTGCACCACGACCACGAGCCGGCCCTCCCGCTTGAGGCCCGCGAGCACCGCGAAGATCTGCTCCTGCGACCGCGCATCCACGCCGGCGAGCGGCTCGTCGAGCAGGTAGATCCGCGCCTCCTGCGCGAGCGCCCGCGCCAGGAACACCCGCTGCTGCTGGCCGCCGGAGAGCCGGCCGATCTGCCGGTCGGCCACGTCGGCCAGGCCCACGCGGTCGAGGCACGCGAGCGCCACGGCCCGCTCCCGCGGCCCCGGCCGGCGGAACCAGCCGAGCCGCGCGTAGGTGCCCATGAGCACGACGTCCTTCGCGCTCACGGGAAAGTCCCAGTCCACGGTCTCGCGCTGCGGGACGTAGCCCACCTGGCCCCGCACCTCGGCGAGCGGCCGGCCCAGGAACGACACCGTGCCGTCCACCAGCGGCACGAGGCCGAGCGCCGCCTTGAGCAGCGTGCTCTTGCCGGCGCCGTTGGGGCCCATGATGCCGAACAGGCAGGGCTCGTCGATCACGAGGTCCACGTTCCAGAGCACCGGCCGGCGGCTGTAGGCCACCGTCACGTCGTGGAATTCGAGGAGCGGCGCCGGGGCGGTCATGGCGCGGTCCCGCTCGCGGCGGCCGGCGCCCCGAGCGCGGCCACGATCGCGGCCACGTTGGCCTCGAGCGCCGCCTCGAGCGTCTCGGCGCCGCTGCCGGGGCCGCCCAGCGAGTCGGAATACAGCCGGCCGCCGAGGCTCACCGCGTGGCCGCGGGCCGCGGCCCCCTCCACGAGCGCCGCGACGTTGCGGTCGGCCACGCTCGTCTCCCCGAACACCGCGGGGATGCCCCGCTCCACGAGCAGGTCGACGAGCCGGTTCACGTCGCCGAGGCCCGCCTCGCTCTCGGTGCTCGTGCCCTGCACGCCCATCACCTCGAGGCCGTAGGTGCGGCCGAAGTAGCGGAAGGCGTCGTGCGCGGTGACGAGCACGCGGCGGGCCGGGGGAATGGCCGCCACCCGCTCGCGGACGGCCGCGTCGAGCGCGGTGAGCCGGGCGGCGTAGGCGTCGGCCCGCGCCGCATGGTCCGCCGCGGCCTCGGGGTCGAGGCGGGCGAGCGCCGCGGCCACCGCCGGCGCGCACGTCGCCCACAAGGCGGCGTCGAACCAGACGTGGGGATCGAAGGTGTCGTCGGCCACCTCGAGCAGCGCGTCGCGCGGCAGCGCGTCGGCCACGGCCACCACCGGCACGCGCTCGCCGAAGCGGGCGAGCAGGTCGGCGAGCTTGCCCTCGAGCCGCAGGCCCGAGGCCACGATCAGGTCGGCCGCCGCCAGCCGGTCGGCGTCGCGGGGCGTGGCCCGGTAGGAGTGGGGATCGACGCCGGGCGGCATGAGGCACTCGACCTCCACCCGGTCGCCGGCGATCTGCCGCACGAGGTCGGCCACGACCGTGGTCGTGCACAGCACGCGGGGCCGGGCCGACCCGCTCCGCCCCGCCGCCTCGACGGGTGCGGCCGGCCGCGAGCAGCCCCCCGCCAGGAACGCGATCACGAAAAGCCCCGCGGCGGGGAGCGCGAGCCGGGGGCCGCGGGGTTTTGAGCGGTCAAAAATCATTTTTTGAAACCTCAAAAATCCTACCTCCGGCCCGACCACACCCGCAATCGCGGGTCGCGATCCGCCGGCGCATTGACCAAAATCGGGCATACTTCTAAGGTCACGAGAAGCAGCCATCCGGTGGGGGCCCCCGTGGAATCGACCTACTTCAAGCGGTTTCGCATGGAGGTCGACCTCGAGATCCCGCGGTTCGCGGCCGCCCCGCCCCCCGGCTACCGCCTCGTGGCCTGGAACGAGGCGCTGCTCGACGTCCACGCGCGGACGAAGTTTCGCGCGTTCCGCGATGAGATCGACGCCGACGTGTTCCCCTGCCTGGGCGACCTCGAGGGCTGCCGGCGGCTGATGCACGAGATCCGCGGCAAGCCGGGCTTCCTGCCGCTGGCCACCTGGCTCGTGGCCCGCGGATCCTCGCCCGCCGACCTGCAGTGGTGCGGCACCATCCAGGGCGTGATCGACGGCCACGGCGTGGGCATGATCCAGAACGTGGGCGTGGTGCCCGGCCAGCGAGGCCTCCGCCTGGGCACCTGCCTCGTCGAGCGGGCGCTCGCGGGATTCCGGGCGCGGGGCCTCACGACCGCGTCGCTCGAGGTGACCGTCGACAACGGCCGCGCCGTGCGGCTCTACCAGCGGCTCGGCTTCCGCCGCACGAAGACGATCTACAAGGCGACCGAGGCCGCCGCCGCGCTGCCTCCGGCGGGCGTGCCCTCGCGTCTGGCGGCCGCGGCCACCCTCTGACCGCCGCGGCCTGCCGCGGCTCATCGCCTTGAAGCAGTCGCTCCACTCCGCCACGCTCGACAACGGCATCACGCTCCTCGGCGAGCACCTGCCGGATCTCGAGTCGGTGGCGGTGGCCTTCCACGCGCCCGTCGGCGCGGTGCACGACGGGCCGGGACGCTCCGGCCTGGCGACGCTGGCCGGCGAGCTCTGCCTCCGGGGGGCCGGCGACCGCACCAGCCGCGAGATCGTCGAGGCGCTCGAGCACGCCGGCGTGCAGTGGGCGCAGGCGGTCTCCTCCACCCACACGAGCTTCTCCGGCGCGATGGTGGCCCGCCGCCTGCCCGACGCGCTGCCGATCTACGCCGACCTCATGCGGCGGCCGCTCCTGCCGGCCGACGAGTTCGAGAACGCGCGGCAGATGGTGCTGCAGAACCTCGCCGGCACGGAGGACGACCCCGCGCACCGCACGCTTCTGGCGCTGCGCCGCCTGCACCTGCCGGAGCCGTGGGGCAATCCCACCGAGGGCGTGTCGGCCGACGTCGAGGCGCTCGAGGCCGACGACGTGCGGGAGTTCGTCGCGGAGCACCTGCGGCCGCCGGGCGTGATCATCGCCGTGGCCGGCCGCATCGACTGGGACGACTTCGTGGCCCGGATCGCGGACCTGTTCGGTGACTGGGAGCCGGGGCCGGACCACGCCGTGGCCGCCGGGCCGCGCGGGCCCCGCGTCGGCCACGTGCCCCACGACGCCCAGCAGACCCACGTGGCACTGGCCTGGTCGGTGCCCCCCTACCGCGACCCGGCCTCGCACGAGGCCACGGCCGCCCTCGGCATCCTCGGCGGCGGCGCGAGCTCGCGGCTGTTCACGGAGGTTCGCGAGCGGCGCGGGCTGTGCTACGGCGTGTCGGCCGGCTACCAGACGCACCGCGACTTCGCGCTGGCCGTGTGCCACGCCGGCACCACCGCCGCCCGCGCGCAGGAGACGCTCGACGTGACGCTCGCCGAGATCGACCGGCTGACGGGCTCGATCACCGCCGAGGAGCTCGACCGCGTCAAGGCGCGGGCCAAGAGCGCGCTGGTCATGCAGCAGGAGTCGAGCGCGGCGCGGGCCGGCGCGATCGCCCGGCAGTGGTACCACCTCGGCCGCGTCGAGCCGCTCGCCGAGGAACTGGCCCGCTACGACGCGCTCACCGTGGCGGGCGTCGAGGCCTGGCTGGCCGGCAACCCGCCCCGCGACCTCACGGTCGTGTCGCTGGGCCGCGAACCGCTGGAGGTGCGCCGTGGCGTTCCTGCATGAGCGGCTCGCCAACGGGCTCGACGTGGTCGCGGAGACCTCCGCGGCCGCCGTGTCGACGAGCCTGGGCTTCTTCGTGAAGACCGGCGCCCGCGACGAGCGCGACGCCGAGTGGGGCGTGAGCCACTTCCTCGAGCACATGGTCTTCAAGGGCACGTCCGACATCTCGGGCGACGAGATCAACCGGCGCTTCGACGCGCTCGGGGCCGCGGCCAACGCCTTCACGAGCGAGGAGGACACGGTCTACTACGCGGCGGTGCTGCCGGAGCGGCAGGACGAGGCGCTCGAACTGCTCGCGCGGATGATGCGGCCGGCGCTCCGCGCGGCCGACTTCGACACCGAGAAGCTCGTCATCCTGGAGGAGATCAGGATGTACGACGACCAGCCACCCTTCGGCGCCGACGAGCGGGTGCGGGCCGCCTTCTTCGGCCGCCATCCCCTGGCGCGGAGCGTGCTGGGCACGGTGGAGTCGATCGGCGCACTGCCGGTCGACGCCATGCGCGACTACCACCGCCGCCGCTACGCCCCCGGCTCGATGGTGCTCGCCGCGGCCGGGGCCGTGGACTTTCCCGCCCTCGTGGCCGGGGCCCGCCGGCTGTGCGGCGACTGGGAGCCGCAGGCCGCCGCGTCGCGGATCGTGCCGGCGCCCGCCGCGCCGGCCGGCGGCGACTCGCTCGAGCGGCTGGTGCGGCCCGCCGCCGCGCTGGCCTACGCCACCCGGCTCTCGCCCGGCCCGGCCGAGAGCCATGCCGACCGCTTCGCGGCCAAGCTCCTGGCGACGGTGCTCGGCGACGGCTCGGGCAGCCGGCTCTACTGGGAGCTCGTCGACACCGGCGCGGCCGAGCAGGCCACGCTCCACCATCAGGAGTTCCTGGACGCCGGGCTGTTCGTCACGCAGCTTGCCGGCGACGCCGCCGACGCCGCCGCGCTGCTCGAGCAGGCCCGGGCCAGCTACGAGTCGGCTGCCCGCGACGGCATCGGCAACCGCGAGTTCGAGCAGGCCCGCAACAAGCTCGCCGCCCGCGTCGTGCTCGCCGGCGAGCGGCCGCGGCGCCGGCTCTTCGAGGTCGGCGGCGAGTGGGCCCACGCCGGCGCGTATCGCTCGGTGGCCGACAGCCTGGCGATCGTCGACGCCCTCACCCGCGACGACCTCGAGCGGGTGCTGGCCACGTGGAACCTCGCCGGCCCCGCCGCCACGATCGTCGCCGGCCCGGAGGCGTGAGCCGCCCGCTTCCGCGCGGCGGGCCGCCGGGGCATAATCCCTCGTCATGTCGCCGCTCTTCGCCAACCGCTGGTTCGTGGCCCTCCCGCCGATCTGGCTCGTCGGCGCCGGCGCGCTGGCCACGCTCGTGACCGCGGCAGCCTGCTGGGGGCTGCTCGCGGTCGTCCGCCCGCGGGCGGCGGCCGGACTCAATGCCTCGCTCCGCGACGGCGTCCTCGGGCCGCTGGGGTGGCTGCTGGTGACGGCGGCGGCGACCTGCGTGGCGCTGTCGCTGGTGAACCTCGTCACGCCCACGCCCGCCGTGCCGATCGGCGGCATCCTGCGGTCGCTCACGAGGATGGTGTCGGCCGACACCGCCGAGCGCCGCGTGAGCGTGCCGCCCGGCGGGACCGTGCTCGAGGTGCCGCTCGACCTGCGGCCGCAGGAGCTCGCCTCCCTCGAGCTCGCGTCCGACGCCCCGCTCGTGGTCCGCACGCAGCAGCCGCTCGCCGGGTTCGCGCTCCAGAAGTCGACCGATCTCGACATCGACGCCGGCGAGCCCTGGCGCTGGCGGCGGGCCGACGGGGCCACGAACCCGTTCCTCGGGCAGCGGGCCCGGCTCGAGGCCGTCAACTCGGGCACCGCGCCGGCCACGCTCACCGTCCGCTGGCAGCTCGCGCCCGAGTTTCCGCAGGCGGCGATCCTGCCCTGGACGTTCGCGGTGCTGGCCACGTGCCTCGCGGCCTACGCCGCCTTCCGCCTCGGGGCCGGCCGCGTGGCGGCGATCGCGGCGGCCACCACGAAGGAGGCGATCGGCCAGCCCGTGTTCGCCGTGGCCCTGATCGCCGGCATCGTGCTGCTCGTGGTGTTCATCGTGATCCCCTACAACACGTTCGGCGAAGACGTGAAGATGCTCAAGGACAGCGGGCTCACGCTCATCAAGGTGCTCGCCCTGCTCGTCGTGGTCTGGACGGCGAGCGTGGCGGTGGCCGACGAGATCGAGGGCCGCACGGCGCTCACGGTGCTGTCGAAGCCGCTCCGCCGCTGGCAGTTCGTGATCGGCAAGTTCGCCGGCCTCGTGCTCGTGGCCACGCTCGTGTTCCTCATCCTGGGCGCCGTGCTCATGGCCACCACCAGCCTCAAGGTGGTCTACGACGCCCGCGAGAGCTCCAAGGTCGACCCGCTGTGGCGGGAGTGCGCCGACGAGATGATCACGGTGGTGCCGGGACTGGCGCTGTCGCTGCTGGAGACGATCCTCATGGCGGCGGTGAGCCTGGCCGTCTCCACGCGGCTGGGCATGGTGCCCAACCTGATCGTCTGCTTCGCGATCTACGCGCTGGGCCACCTCGTGCCGCTGATCGTGCAGTCGAGCGTGGGCCGCTTCGCGCTGGTGAGCTTCACGGGCCGGCTGTTCGCCACGATCCTGCCGGTGCTCGATCACTTCACGATCGAGGCCGCCGTCGTCGGCGGCGTGCCCGTTCCCTGGAGCTACCTCGGCTGGGCCGCACTCTACGCCGGGCTCTACTCGGCGGTCGCCCTGCTGGTCGCGCTCGTGCTCTTCCAGGACCGCGATCTGGCGTAGCTGCCTCTGACCGTCGCGTAGCCGACACGTGCCCTCGCGTCGCTGGCACGTGGC
>JBJTIV010000032.1:0-4810 GCA_046095145.1 Planctomycetaceae bacterium | reverse complement strand
GATAGACGGTGACCAGGAGCAGGACGTAGATGCCCAGGGCGCCGAGCACCGCGCCGCCGGCGCGCACCGTGACCGGCAGGATCAGCGCGGCCACGCCGATCGGCCCGGCCCGCAGCACCCATCCCACGATGCGCGTCATGGCGTCGGCCACGGCCTGCGCCAGGCCCACCACCGGATCGCGGCGGGCCGGCTCGAGCGTGGCCAGCGCCAGCGCGAAGCAGAGCGTGAACACGACCAGCGGCGCCACGGCGCCGCTGGCGGCGGCGGCGACCACGTTGGTGGGCACGAGCGCGGTGAGCCGGCCCGCCGCGGTCGGCTGCGGCCCCGCCGGCGCCGCGGCGCCGGCCGCCGCGTCGTCGAGGGCGGCCGCGAGCGCGGCGCTCCGCGGCATGGCCGCGAGGAACCGCGGCGTGATCACGGCCGAGAGCGCGGCCGCCGCGGTCGACAGGACCAGGATCCAGGCCAGCGACCGCCGGGCGATGCGGCCGGTGGCCGCGATGTCGGCGGCCTGCGCCACGCCCACCACGAGCAGCGACACGATCAGGGGCACGACCGTCATCTGCAGGGCGTGGAGCCAGAGCGTGCCCACCGGTTCGGCCACGGCCACGACCGCCGCGGCGGCGGCGGGGGCGAGCCTGGCCAGGACGAGGCCGGCGGCGGCCCCGCCCACGAGTCCCAGGAACATGCGGGCCGTTCCGGTCATGGTCGCTCGGGTCCCGGCGGTGTCGGCACACCCCAGGCCGAGGCGTGCTTCGCCGCCTCGGCGGCCGGCAGGAGCACGAACCGCGGCCGGGCCTCGGCGCGGAGCCAGCGGAGCAGGGCCGCGAGGCGGTCCTCGGTCATGGCCGTGCAGCCGGCGGTGGGGCCCGGTGGATCGCCCTCGAGGTGCGCGAAGATGCAGCTCCCGGCGCCGGGCCGGCAGTCGCCGTTGTGGCCGATCACGAAGCCCAGCGCGTAGGCCCGGTCGCCGTCGAGGTGCAGGTCGCGCCGCATGGGCTCCGTGCTCCCGGCCACCGCGGCCGCGCCCACCTCGCGGGCGTCGACGATGCGGTTGTAGAGCGGCGAGTCGGCCACGTCGATGCACCAGTCGTCGATCGAGAGCGGTCGATACTCGAGGCCCGTCTCGCAGGTGGCCGCGGCGCCGAACGCCGGGCCGACCGCGAACACGCCGGCCGGCGAGCGGCCGTCGCCCTCGCGCTTCTGCGGGCCGTCGGCGACGGGCGGATGCAGGCCGCGGCCCCAGGCAGAGCCGTGCCGGCCGACCCACACCGCATGGCCCGCGCCGTGCGGCCGCCACGGGCCGCCGGCGTCGCGCTCGAAGGCGGCGAGCGTGCCCCGGGTGGCGGTCCAGTCGGCCGTGACGACGAACACCACCTGCGTCGAGTCCGGCCCGAGGACCGGCGGCTCCGCGGCGCCGGCCGCCAGCGGGGCGGCGCACAGCCATCCGGTCAGGATGCCCCCGGTCACGATTCCGCGGGTCAGGATGCCCCCGGTCGCGATCCCGACCGCAGGCCGACGGAGCTCGCGTCGCAGCGGCATGCTGGCTTTCCGGGAAGAGGGTCGTCGCGGCCTGCGAGGCGTTTGTAACCCGGCGAACGCGGGCGGTCGAGATTGCCCCGCGCGGCCTGCGGCGGGCCGGGCGGCTGCGGTACACTCCCGGCCTCGGCACGGGATCGAGCCCGCCGAGCCATCCAGCCCGCGCATGCCCGTGCCCGCCGCCGACCGCCGCCGGATCGTGCTCCTCACCGAGGGTCACAGCGAACCCGTGGCGGGCAAGACCGCCTCGTGCCTGCTCCGCTATGCGACCGGCGACATCGTCGCGCTGCTCGACTCCACGCAGGCCGGCCGCACGGCGGAGGATCTCTTCGGCGTGGGCGGCGCGATCCCGGTGGTGGGCCGGCTCGCCGACGCCGGCGCGGCCACCGAGCTGGTGATCGGCATCGCGCCCTCCGGCGGCCGGATCCCGCCGGCCTGGAAGCCCGTGCTGCTCGAGGCGATCGCCCGGGGCATGCGGATCGTGTCGGGGCTCCACGACTTTCTCGCCGATGATCCCGACCTGGCGGCCGCCGCGGCGGCGCGGGGCGTGGAGCTTCGCGACGTGCGCCGCAACGACGAGCGCGACGTCTCCAGCCGGCAGGGCATCCGCCCGGGCTGCCTGCGGGTGCTCACGATCGGCCAGGACTGCTCCGTGGGCAAGATGGTGGCGGCCGTCGAGTTGGCCCGGGGCCTGGCCCGCCGCGGCGTCGATGCCAAGTTCATCGCCACGGGCCAGACGGGCATCATGGTCGAGGGCGACGGCTGCCCGATCGACCGCGTGATCTCCGACTTCGTCAACGGCGCGGTCGAGAAGCAGGTGCTCGCGCACCAGCACCACGACGTGCTCGTGGTCGAGGGGCAGGCCTCGATCACCCACCCGCGCTACTCGGCCGTGTCGACGGGCCTGCTCCACGGGTGCATGCCCCACGGCATGATCCTCGTCTACGAGGCGGGCCGCACGCACCACATGGGCATGGCCCACGTGCCGCTGCCGGCGCTCGAGCGGGTGATCGCCGCCTACGAGCACATGGCCGAGTTCGGCGGCGGGGGCCGCGTGATCGGCGTGGCCGTCAACACCAGCCGGCTGTCGGCGACGGCGGCGGCGGCCGAGCCCGACCGCGGCCGATCCGGTCCGCGACGGCTGCGACGAACTGCTCGATGCCATCGAGGCGTTGCGGCTCGAGCACGCAGGATCGGCACCTGCGGGGAGCGGGTCATGATCGACCTGACCTGGCGGGCGTACGACCTGCCGCTCACGCATCCCTTCACGATCGCCCGCGGCACGGTCACCGTGCAGGAGACGCTCATCGTGCAGGTGCACGAGGCCGGCGCGTTCGGCTACGGCGAGGCCACGACGAATCCCTTCTACGGGGCCACGGTGGCGGGCATGTCGGCGGCGCTCGCCCGCCTCGCGCCGCGGCTGGCCGGGGCCACGACGGCAGACCTCGACGCGCTGCTGGCCGACGCGGCCACGCTCCTCGCCGACGCCCCCTTCGCGCGGTGTGCCTTCGACCTGGCGCTGCACGACCTGTGGGCGCGGCGGCAGGGGCTGCCGCTCTACGCCTGCTGGGGCCTCGACCCGCGGGCCGGCCCGCTCTCGAACTACACGATCGGCATCGACGAGCCCGCCGTGATGGTCGAGAAGCTCGCCGAGGTGCCCGACTGGCCGATCTACAAGATCAAGCTCGGCACCGCCGACGACCTGGCCATCGTGCGCGAACTGCGCCGCCACACCGCCAAGCCCTTCCGGGTCGACGCCAACTGCGGCTGGACGGCACGGCAGGCCATCGAGCTGTCGGGTCCGCTGGCCGAGCTGGGGGTGGAGTTCATCGAGCAGCCGCTGCCCCCCGGCGATCCGGGCATGGCCGAGGTGCGGCGGGAGAGCGCGCTGCCCGTGATGGCCGACGAGAGCTGCGCCGCCGAGGGCGACGTCGAGGGCTGCGAAGGCTTGTTCCACGGCATCAACATCAAGCTCGTGAAGTGCGGGGGCCTCGCGCCGGCGCGGCGGATGAACGCCCGGGCACGCGCCCTGGGCATGCAGGTGCTGTGCGGCTGCATGACGGAGTCGACCGTGGGCATCTCGGCGCTCGCGCAGATCGTGCCCGAGCTCGACTTCGTCGACATGGACGGCGCGGCCTTGCTGGCGTCCGACATCGCCACCGGCGTCGTGGTGGAGGCGGGCCGCAGGCGATATCCTGACCGACCGGGCACCGGCGCCGAACTGCACGACGGCCCGCTGCCCTTGGATGCGGCCGGCTAGGGCCGCGGGGAGCGTGGCATGAGGCAGGCGCAGGAAACGGCAGGCTGGCGGACGCTGGCGGTCGCCTTCGGGCTCGCGGTGCTCGCGATCCGGCTCCCCGTCGCGGCCGGGTCGGCCGATTCGCTCGACGACGCGCTCCTGCCGCTGCTCGGGCCGCACGAGGGCCGGGTGGCGGCGGCCGTGCGCCACCTCGACACCGGCGTGGGGTTCGCCCTGCGGGCCGACGAGCGGATGCCTACGGCGAGCCTCGTGAAGCTGCCGGTGATGGTGGCGGCCTACGCGGCCGCCCACTCCGGCACGCTGCGGCTCGACGACCGGCTCACCCTCGCCGCCGGCGACCTCGTGCCGGGCTCGACGGTGCTCGACAAGCTTTCCCCGGGCGCCGTGTTCACGCTCCGCGACGCGGTGCGGATGATGATGGCCGTCTCCGACAACACCGCGACGAACCTCGTGATCGGGAAGATCGGCCTGCCGGCCACCAACGCGCTCCTCGACCGGCTCGACCTGCCGGGCATCCGGCTCAACTCCTTCGTCTACCGCCGCGACACCTCGCTCGACGCGGAGTCAAGCCGCGAGTGCGGCCTGGGCTGCGGCACCGCCGCCGACTTCGTCGACCTGCTGGCCCTCGTCCATTCCGGCGAGCTCGAGCGCCGCGGCATCGTCGCGGAGGGCGACTCGGCGGCGATGCTCGAACACCTGCTGGCCTGCGAGGACCGCGGCACGTCGCCCCGCGATCTCCCGGCCGGCTGCCGCGTGGCCCACAAGACGGGCCTCGTCTCCGGCGTGCGCACCGACGCCGGGATCATCCTCGGGCCGGCCGGGCCGATCGCCTTCTGCCTGCTCACCGCCGACAACAAGGACCGCCGCGCCCCCGGCGGCCCGGCCGACGACCTGATCGCCCGGTTCGCCCGCGAGGTGGTGAACCACTTCCAGGCCGTGGCGGCGGAGGCCCGCGACCGGCAGCCGCTGGCCGCGGGGGCCAAGGGGGAGCTCGTGCAGGAGCTCCAGCGCACG
>JBJTIV010000031.1:0-3921 GCA_046095145.1 Planctomycetaceae bacterium | reverse complement strand
CACTGCGCCGCCAGCTGGCTCCACGTGCCGCTGCCGCCGTTGCCCCCCGTGCCCGACCAGCGCGTCGACTGGAAGTGCGGATTCGCCGCGATCCCGTTCGTCGGCACGTCGTAGTAGGCCGTCAGCTGGGTGTTGTAGTTGTCGGTGGCGTTGGTGCCCGAGTTCGAGATGCCGTTGCTGTACCAGATCGCATGGCCCAGCGCCCCGTCGGCCTGCGTGACGGCGATCTGCTGCTCGAGGTCGCTCCACGGCGTCGACGAGCCCGAGCCGAGCAGCCGCAGGCCCGCCCCCAATTCGCCCACGTTCGTGCCGGAGACGGTCTGCTGCGTGGGCCAGTCGGCGTTGAACCCGGCGATGGTGGAGCGGTAGACCTGCGGAAGCACTTCGTCCGTTTTGGTCATCCATGTCGACCAGTCGGCGTTGTAGCTCGACGAGCTGGTGGAGATCACGGACGGCGAGAGCGACACGATGACCGAGGGCTTGGCCGCCTTGGCGGCGTCGGAGATCTCGGCGAAGAAGGCCTCGGTCTTGCCCCGCCGCCACGCCGCGAAATTTGCGTCGGTGATGCTGGCGGGCAGGTTGCGGTTGGTCTCCTGCTTGTAGACCGCCTTGGTGTAGTCGTCCCAGCCGTAGGCCTGCGGCCAGGCGAGGTGGTCGTCGAACTGCACGATCTGCAGATCGAACTGGTTGATCGCGTCGACCACGATCCCCTTGATGAGGTTGCGCACCTCGGGCACGAGCGGGTTCATCCACACGAAGCCGTTGCTGCCGGTCGTGTAGTTGCCGTTGGGGTCACGCAAGAGCCAGCCCGTGCCGCTCGTGGTGCCCACGGTCCAGGTGGCGTCGCGGCAGGTGGCGGCCAGCGGGTTGAAGGAACTCGTGGCCGTGCCGGTGTTGCCCAGGAACTGGGCCATGGAGCCGTATTCGAACCACGCTCCCATCACGAGGCCGGAGGCGGCCGCGGCGGTCCGGGCGTCGGCCACCAGCGTGGGCGAGGTGACCCCGGAGTTGGTCGACGACGAACCGGTGAACGCGGCGAGGCTGCCGGACGTGAAGTTCGTGTAGCCGTTCTTCCAGGCCTGCACGTAGACCGTGTTGAGCCCCACCGCCTTGAGCGACGACATCGTGGTGCCGATGTTCGCGCTCGTCCAGTCGTCGTTGCTCGTCGTGGTGATCCACGTGCCGCGGATCTCGGGCGCGGCGGCCGCGGCCGGTCGCGGGCCGGCGCAGGCGAGTGCGACCGCCAGCGCCGACAGGATCGCAGGGGCGCACCGTGGTCGCAGTTTCAGCCCGGGCTGGTTCATACCACCATTACGTCCCGTCTCCACCCGCGGTTCAGGGCGTCGGGTGCAGACGTGCGGTGCAGGGCTTACCGCTCGCAGGCCCTGGATTCGGGACTTTTGAGGCCTCAGGAGCCCTCCGGCAACTTCCAGTCGATCGGCGTGTGCTTCCGGACGAGGTCCTGGACCTCGCCGATCGATTCGTAGGCCTGCCGCGACGTCTTTTTGGCCTTCGCCATGTGGGCGGCGGCCACGCCGGCGGCCGTGCCCGTGGACCATTCGATGGGGTGCAGCCGCGTGGCCGAGTTGGCCAGGAACGACTGGGCCATCGTCTTGCCGGCCACGAGCAGGTTGTCCAGTTTCCCGTGCGTCAGGGCGCGGAAGGGGATGCAGAAGGGGAGCGTATCGTGGGCCGCGGTGAGGTAGGCCGGCAGCTTGCAGCCCGCGATCGGATGGATGTCGGCAGGGTAGGCGCCCAGCGCCACTCGGTCGGGGAACACCGTGCCGGTCCGCTGCGATGCCGGACCGCTCAGATCGGAAAACTTCAGCACGAAGCCGTCGAGCCCGATCGCCCGCCGCGTGTCGCGGATGTAGGGGAGCTTTGCCAGACCGTGGCCGGTGCCGAGCACGGCCGGGCAGAGGGCTATTTGTTCGGCCGCGATGCCCTCCGGCGCGTGTGCGCGAAACCACTGGTGCCAGCCGAAGGCGCGATCCTCGGCGCCGGCGAGCGCGGCTAGGTCGAGGCCGCCCTGCCAGTCGGCCGCCTCGGCGGCGGCATCGGCCCGCGACTTGAAGAGGTAGGCGAAGGGGTAGTCGTTGCCCCCTTCGTGGTCCTTGGCGGAGTAGCCCCAGTTCTGCAGGCAGATGTCGCCCGGAGCCGGCGCGCCCGACCCGCGGAGCCGGCGGTAGGTCCAGATCTTGGCCCAGGGGTCGGGCTTGTCGCGATAGGGGCCGAAGCCGAGTTCGGTGGCCTTCACCGGCCGGTCGGGCTCGTTCACGGGCTCGGCGTGCAGCTGCTGCGCGAACGTGAACACCGTGGCCTGGCCGCAGGTGTCGGTGCCCTCGAGCGAGCCGTCGGCATCCTCGGCGCCCTGCAGGTAGGGATGGCCCGAGAGGGCGAGCACCTCACCCCACTCGGTGGCGTCGATGAACACCGTGCCCGAGTCGGCGGCGGCGAAGCGGAGCGACCGCTTGGTGAACCTGTCCGAGGCCTGCGGCGAGTACCAGTCGGCGAGATCCGCCGAGGGCAGCCGGTCGTAGCCGCGATCCGGAATGCCCGGCTTGGGCGTACGGGCGATGCAGTCGAGGGCCACCACACGGCTCTTGTCGGCCGAGAGTTCGACCCGCTTCACGACCGTGTCGCGGAACACGACGAGCCGCTCGCCCGCGGCCTTTTCCAGCGGCAGGAGCTGATTTTCGACGAAGCCGTCGGGGCAGAAACAAAAGCGGCTCACCCAGCAGCCGCCGGGATTGCCCACGGCCTGCAGGAGCGCGAGGAAGTTGGGCGTGATGTTGGCCGGCGTGCGGGCGATGGCCGAGACGTTGTATTCCGGACCGCCTTCGACCTTGATCTTGTGCCAGGCCTCATCCACGGCCGGCACGCCGCTGGACGTGAGTTGGCCGCCGACCCAGTCGGTGGGCTCGATGAGGGCCACGCTGGCACCGTCGGCCGCGGCGGCGAGGGCGGCGGCGAAGGCCGCGGTGGAGCCGCCGGCGATGACCACGTCGAAGTCGCGGTGCTCCTCGGAAGGACCGCCAGTAGGAGCGCCTGCAGGCCCGGCAAAAGCAGCGGGAGATTGGGCGACGAGGGCGGCGATACACGCCAGACGGACAAGCGACCAAAGGCCCGGGGACATTTCACACGTTCTCCAAGGTTTTTCAGCCATTTTGAGGCTGTTTCGGCGACCAGAACCGCCGCCAGCGTGAGCGTACTCGGACATCAACGAGCGATCCAAAGTTTATCAGTGCGCTGAACCTCGACCGCGACGGCTCCCGAACGCCGTCCGATCAGGCCGACGTAAACCCCTCGGCCGAGTGCCGCTGCTTTTCGCAGGTCCTGAGAAACCATTTCGCAATGAATGCGAAATGGTTTCGAAGATTCGGCGAAATCAGTCACCGAATTGGTGGGCGTCAAAACCGTAACCCAACATCGAAATAGGCCTCTTTGAATACACGCAAGTGCTTTGTCTGAAACAACTTGTGTATTTCTCAGCAGGACTGAATCTGCGTATATCTTCATATAACGGCGCGCGGTTTGCTTGTTTGGAAATCGGTCCAGGGGGTTCGTCGGGTTCCTCCGCTCCAGCCACATACGAGAGTTCCGGATCATGATTGCTCGCACCCTTCTGCCGCGTTTGATTCGGACGGTCTTGGCCGCTGCGATCGTGCTCCCCGTCTTCGCCGTGTGCCCCACCGCATTCGGACAGGTGACCCTCTCGCCTCTCGCCACCTTCGGGTCGAACGGTTGGCTGGCGCCTGGGTCCATCCCGTTTTTGAAAAGTGACAACGCTCAGCGAGGGCTTGGCGTGACTCCGCACACCGGCCCGCTCGTGATGACGGACCGCGCTAGCGGGCTCGGCAACAACGCCGACGTGCTAAACGGCACGCCCGGCGCCGTGAGTGGCACGCCGACACCCCCCGC
>JBJTIV010000030.1:0-4862 GCA_046095145.1 Planctomycetaceae bacterium | reverse complement strand
CGCGTGCGGCCCGCCGGCCGGGGGCCGGAGGGTGTCGTCGCGTCGCTCGACTGTGTACGGAGAGGGGTCGCGGGCGGTTCGATCGGCCCCGGCCGGACGTCGCCGACGCGTTGACAGCGGCGGAAAACAGGCCATACCCTTGCCCGGGAAGGGAATCCGCATGTCCGGAACGCCGCCGCGCGACGCGGCCGACGCCGCGATCGACGTGGCCGAGTGCCAGCGGCGGATCGGCCACGAGTTTCGGGATCCGGGCCTGCTCGTGGCCGCCCTCACCCACGCCTCGGGGGCCCAGCATCGCCTGGCCTCCAACGAGCGGCTCGAGTTCCTCGGTGACGCGATCCTGGGCTTCCTCGTCTGCGAGACGCTCTACCGGGCGTTTCCCGACTCGCTCGAGGGCGACCTCACCCGCATCAAGTCGGTCGTCGTGAGCCGGGAGACCTGCAGCCGCATCAGCGCACAGCTCGGCCTCGTCGACTTCCTCATCGTGGGCAAGGGGCTGGCCACCAACCGCTCGGTGCCCCAGTCGGTGCTCTCCGACCTGTTCGAGTCGCTCGTCGCGGCCGTCTACCTCGACGGCGGCATCGACGCGGTGCGGCCGCTCGTGGAGCGGTACGTGCTGCCGGAGATCGAGCAGGTCGTCTCCGGGGCGCAGGGCTCCAACCACAAGTCGCTGCTGCAGCAGCTCGCCCAGCGCGACTTCGGCCTCACGCCCACCTACGAGGTGCTCGAGGAGGCGGGGCCGGACCACAGCAAGAGCTTCCACGTGGCGGCCCAGATCGGTGGCCGCCGCTATCCGCCCGCCTGGGGCCGCAACAAGAAGGAGGCCGAGCAGCGGGCCGCCTCCAACGCCTTGGGCGAACTCCGCGACGGCTAGCGGATCTGGCGGGTGGCGACCGGCGCGGACTTCTCGGGCTTGTCGGACTCGGTCTCTTCGGCGGCCGCGCGGCGGCGGTTGTCGAGGCTCCAGGGGCCGGCGCCGTTGGCCAGGAAGAACACCATCGTCCCCATCAGGGCGAGGTTCTTCATGAACTGGATCATCTGGTCACGGTACTCCGGCGCATCGGGTGCGATCTTCCAGATGTCGTGGAAGTAGTAGGTGGCCGCGCCGAGGAACACGAGCAGCAGGAGGGCCCCCAGTCGCGCCCGGTAGCCGAGCACGAGCGACACCCCGCCGAGGAGCAGAAACGCGATCGCCCCGGCGAGCAGGATCTTCGGCTGCGGGATGCCCTTGCCCTCCATCATCTTCGCCACGTCGGCGAAGTGCGGGATCTTGTTGCCCGCGGCGCTCATCACGAAGATCGCCGCGATCATGACCCGGGCGAGGAGGGACAGCAGGCCGCGGATGGCGTACATGACGCGTCTCCCGAGGTGAGCCGCCGCGGACGACCGTTTCGCCCCGCGGCGGGCGACAGCGTACCACGTTCGGCCCCGAGAGCGCCCCCGAGCGTGACGACCGGGCGCCGCGGCGCCGGATTGCGGCCCGAGCGGTATGCTCCCGGCCACCGGACCGCCGCCCGGTGGGCCGACGGAGCAGGGGAGTGGCGAGATGAGCCGCCGAGAGATCGCACTGACGTTCGAGCCCACGACCGATCCGCGCGAGGTGCGGATCGCGCTGCAGTCGGGCGGCCGGCGCTTGTTCACGTGCTTCGTGCGGTCGCAGGGGCCGGCGCTGCGGCCCTGCGGCGAGGCGCTCCTGTGCTTCGGCCTCCTGCCGGCGATCGAGCTCGGCTGCGACCTGCGGAGCGAGGCCCCGGTGGACCGCGACCTGCTCGCCGGGATCGACGAGGTGCAGAGGCTCGTCGCGGGCTGGGCGCCCGGCTGCCGGCCGGTGGCCATCGCGGCGGAGGCCGCCGACCCGGTCCAGCCCACGGCCCGCGGCTGCGGCCTGTTCTTTTCCGGCGGCGTCGACTCGGCGTACTCGCTGGCCACGAACCGGTCGCGGCTCGACGGCCTGGTCACCCTCATCGGCTGCGACGTGGCGGTCGACGATCGCGAGCGGGCCGCCTGGCTCGCGGCGCTCGCCCGCCGCGTGGCCGCGGCCCACGGACTCGAGTCGATCGTGATCGAGACCGACCTGCCGGCGCGGATGCACCGCTACCTGGGCTGGATCGAGTACCACGGCTCCGCGCTCGCCGGCATCCGCCACCTCCTGGCCGACCGGTTCGGCCTCATGCTGGTGGCGGCCTCCGCCGACGAGGCCACGATGTGGGACACCCCGTGGGGCTCGCACCCGGGACTCGATCCGCGGCTGGGCACGGCGGCCGCGGCGATCCAGCTCGACGGTCTGGTGACCCGACCCGAGAAGATCGCCCGCCTCGTCGACGAGCCCGCGCTGCTGGCGGATCTGCGGGTCTGCTACCACGGCGGCCGCAACTGCGGCACCTGCTCGAAGTGCGTGCTGACACGGACCTGCCTCGACGTGCGGGGAGGGGGCCGGCCGCTGCCGGTGACGTTCGCGGCGACGCCGCCGCTCGAGCCGCGGGTGTTCAGGATCTCCGACCCGAGCGTGCGCAGCGAGCGGCTCGTGCTCCGCGCCGCCGCGGCCTCAGGCGGCCATGATCGGCTCGCGGGCCTGCTCGACGCGGCCGTGGCCGAGTTCGACGGGCGGCGGCCGTCGTGCGCGGAGCGGCTCCGGCTCAAGGACCGGCTGCGGGTGGCCCGCCACCGCTGGCGCTTTCGCCGCGACACGGGCTTCCTGTGACCGCGGCGGCCCGCCGTCAGGACTCGGCCGCCGCCGTGCGGGATCTCCACTCGCCGCACCAGTCGGTCTCCTGCGTGTGCGGCCACACGCCCACGTGCACGAGCTTGTCGTCCTGAATGGGCGGCATCGTGGGGGGCATGCGGCGGCACTGGCCCCAGTCGATGTCCTGCTCGCTCGACCGCTCCGGCCGCCAGTGCAGGCAGGTGGCGCAGGTCTGGCCGTCCGGTGGAGCCGTATCGCCCGTCGTCATGCCGGCAGTGTAGTCCAACCGTCCCGCGGCGGCCCGCTCGGCAGCACGATCCGAAACTCCGCGCCGCCGAGCGGCGAGCGGCCCACGGCGAGCGTGCCGCCGTGGTTTTCCAAGGTGGTGCGCACCACGAACAGCCCCACGCCGGCGCCCTGGGGCTTCGTCGTGGCCACGAGCGCGTCGTCGAGGCTCCCGCCCGGCCATCCCGGGCCGCTGTCGCCGATCGTCAGCACCGCGCCCGTCGCGGTCCGCTCCACGGCGACCTCCACCTCGCGGGTCGTCGCGCCGGCCGCCACGATCGCCTCCACCGCGTTGCGCAGCAGGTTCGCGATCGCCAGTTGCAACTGCACCGCGTCGCCCTGCACCCGGCAGCCCGCCGGCGGGTTCGTCTGACGGATCGTCACACCGCCGCTCGCGGCCAGGCCCTTCACCTGGAACAGGCTGCTGCGCACCACCTGCACGAGGTCGATCTCCTCGTGCTGCGTCTCCACGTTGCGCAGCAGCACCTTCATCTTCTCGATCGTGGTCACCACGCGGTCGGCGTCGGCCACGATGCCGGCGAGCGCCTCGCGGCCGTCACCGCCGGCGTCCAGTTCCAGGCGGCTCGCGAGCAGGATCCGCGACAGCGGCTGGTTGATCTCGTGGGCCACTGCCGCTGCGGCGAGGCTGGCCTTGAGCTTGTTCTGCAGCGTGAGCCGGGCCTGCTCCGCCGCGATGCGCTCGTGCTCCCGCGCCGCGGCGAGTTCGCCGGTGCGCTCCCGCACCAATTCCTCGAGCACCGCCCGCCGGCGGCGCGCCGCCCAGCCCCAGGCCGCGGTCGCCGCCAACGCCACGCGCGTCGTGCCCAGCAGGGCGGCCAGCCGCCGGGCGGTCCAGGGCGACGGCCGGCGCACGAGGACGATGTCGGCGGCCGACCGCACGAGCAGCGAGATCCGCCGCGGCTGGCGGTTGGGCCAGGCGAGCGGATCGAGTTCCCATGCCAGCCGGGCGATGCCCGTCACCTCCACCTCGCTGCCGATCGGCATGCCGCGAAGTCCGGCGAACATCTCGACCGGCACCTCGGCCGGCACCGTCGTGCTGCCGGTCGCGAGCACGAGGCTGCCCCAGTACTGCTCCTCCTGGAAGTCGACGAGCCGGGCTGGAAACCGGATCAGGCAGCCGTCGTAGTCGCCCGGCACGGCCGTCGCCGAGGTGTTCACGGCCTCCATGTTGATCGCCTCGATGCGTTCCGGGGTGATGGCGCACGGCTCCGGAGGCGGCCCGGCCGAGAGCCGGCGGCACACGGCGTGGGCGAGCCCGGCCGCGTCGCCGTCGCGGCGGACGAAGCCGGCCACCTCCACCCGGTCCCCGACGGCGATGCCGTCGGTCGAGCGGGCCGTCGCCCGGAGGCCGAATGCGCCGTCCTGCAGGTAGATCTGCCGGCCCAAGTCGTTGGCGGTGAGATGGACCACCGTGCCCTCGGTCCGCACCATGCCGCCATGACGGGCCGCGACGTGGTAGCGGTCGAGCCGATCGAGCGGCACCTTCGGGCTCTCGAACGGCGGCTGGGGCCGCGGAGTCAGCACCGTGATCCAGTCAGCCCGTTCCACGAACACCCACGGCAGCACGAACTCGCCCCGCGTGTTGCACATCGACGACGTGGGCCCGCGCACGCGGATCCTGGCGTCGACGAGCTCCCGCGGGTCGTCCGGCACCGCCGCCTTCGCCAGGCTCACGAGGAATGGCCGTGAGTGGTGGTCGAGCGACAGCCGCCAGTGGTCGTGGAAGTCCACCACCTCCTCCACGCGGCCGACGACCTCCACGAAGTGGCTGTCGCAGGCACCCTCGAACAAGGCGTCGGCATCGAGCGGCCGCGGGCCGGGGCGCGTGGGCGGCCCACGCAGCGTCGGCTTGGGCGGGGGGCTGCGCGGCGGG
>JBJTIV010000029.1:0-3352 GCA_046095145.1 Planctomycetaceae bacterium | reverse complement strand
GCATGAGCCGGGCCGCGCGCCGACGGCGCCCGGCCGGTCGTGATCGGCGGGACGGCGGGGGGCGATCTGACGGCCGCCGGCGGCACGGCCCGCGACTTCGACGGCATCGACGTGGTCGTCGCCTGCGGCGACGCGCTGGCCGGCGTCGACGCCGAGATGGTGGCGGGCCTCGACGCCTGGATCCGTGACGGCGGCCGGCTCGTGCTCGCGGCCGGGGCGTCGGCCCCGGCGCGCGCCGCGCTCGACGGCGAGTGCGCCGGCTGGCTGCCCGGTCCCATCACTGGCATGGTGCCCCTGCGGGGCCTGGCGGCGATCGAGACGCATGCGCGGGCCTCGGGGCTCGGCGAGCGGCCCGCCGCGGCTGACCTGCGGGTGCCGCTGCTGGCCAATCGTGGGTCGCTCGCGGGGGCGATCGACGTGTTCGAGGGGAGCGTTGCGACGGATCTTCCGCTCGTGGTGCGCCGCGCCCACGGCTTCGGCTCGATCACGTGGGTCGGCCTGGATCTCGACGCCGAGCCCTTCCGGGGCTGGCCGGGCACGGACACGCTGCTCGTGCGGGTGCTCGGTGGCCGTGCGGCCGCGGCGGACGACTCCCGGCCCCAGGCGGCGAGCGGACCTCCAGACCTCGCCGGCCAGTTACGGCTGGCGCTCGAGGCCCCCGGTTCCGACGGCGGCATCGCCCCGGTGCCGTTCGCCCTGATCACGGGCCTGGGATTGCTCTACGTGGCCAGCATGTTTCCGCTCGACTGGTGGTTCGTGTCGCGCAGCGGCCGCCCGTGGATCGCCTGGCTCACGCTTCCGGTGCTCGCCGCGTCGTTCACCGCCGCCGCCTGGGCCGCGTCGGCCCGCCTGCGGCCTCCTGCGGCCGCGGGTGCTCCGGCCCGAGCCGCGGAGATCGTGGATGTGGACGCCACCGACGGCGCGATTCGCGGCCGGTCGTGGCTGGCCCTCTGGCGTCACGAGAACACGGCCGTCGACGTGTCGGTGGCGCCGGCGGGGCAGGGGGCCGAGCCGGCGGTGTCGTGGTGGGCCGACGGCGGGCGGGGCTTCGGGGCGATCGACGCGGCGGTGGCCCATCCCACGCTCGCTGCCACCGACTATGCCTACGGCGACTCGCTGGCGAGCCTCGAGGGCGTGCCGGTGGCCGCCGTGTCGAGCCGCCTCTTCGAGGCGGGCTGGTCGGGCACCACGTCGGCGGCGGTGACGTCGAGTCTCGTCCGGGACGGGCAGGGCACGCTCCGCGGCTCGCTCGCGCATCACCTGCCGTTCCCGCTCGCCGGGTGTCGCCTGGCGCATGGCGGCTGGCTGTACGACGTGGGCGACCTGGCTCCGGGCGAGCGCCACGATCTGGCGCAGGGCCGCGGACCCCGCTAGCTCGCCGGCGCGTTGGCGCGCCGCGACGCCGTGCGAGAGCGGCAGGCCAACGCGCGGTGGGACCGTTCCGGCACCGACCTCGAGCGGATCCTGGAGGTGGCCGGCTTCCACGCCGCCGCGGGCGGCTCCGGTTATACGGGGCTCGAGTCGGGACGCCTCGCCCGGCTCGACCTGTCGCCGCTGCTGCCGCTGGACCGCGCGATCCTGGTCGGCACGGCGTCGGCGCCGCCACCCGGGTGGACCACGCCCTGGGCGATCGCCGCAGCGGGGCGGGAGGCGACGCAGCCGACGGTCTGCGCGGCCCGGCTGTATCGTATCGTGATCCCGCTGGGGGCCGCCCCGGCGGACTCCCGGGACGCCGCGACGGGTGCGGAATGATCGAGACGGTCGACCTGACGAAGAAATACGGCGATTTCTTCGCCCTCGAGGCCCTCACGCTCACGCTCGCGCGCGGCGACCTGTTCGGCTTCATCGGCCCCAACGGGGCCGGCAAGACGACCACCATCCGCATCCTGGCCACGCTCCTGTCCCCGTCGTGGGGCGAGGCCTACGTCTGCGGTCACTCGATCTACACCCAGCCGCGCGAGATTCGCCGGGCGATCGGCTACATGCCCGACATCTTCGGCGTGTACGACGACATGAAGGTGATCGAGTATCTCGAGTTCTTCGCCGCGGCCTACCGGATCGCCGGCGCCGAGCGGCGGCGGGTGGCCGAGCGGTCACTCGAACTCGTGGACCTCGGGGCGAAACGCGACGAACTGGTGACGAGCCTGTCGCGCGGCATGACGCAGCGGCTGGGGCTGGCCCGCGTGCTCCTGCATGACCCGGAGGTGCTGCTGCTCGACGAGCCGGCCAGCGGTCTCGATCCGCGGGCGCGGATCGAGATGCGCGGCCTGCTCAAGAGGCTGCAGGGCATGGGCAAGACGATCCTCGTGTCGAGCCACATCCTTCCGGAACTCGCCGACATCTGCAATCGCGTCGGCATCATCGAGTATGGACGGCTGCTGGCCTGCGGCGACGTGCAGGATCTGCTCGCGCAGGTCCGCGGCCGGCCGACGCTGCGGATCCGCGTGGGCGGCTCGGCCGAGGCGGCGGCCCGCACGCTCGAGCGGGCGCCCGAGGCGGCGGCGGTGACGGTCCGGGACGGGGAAGTCGTCGTGGCGCTGGCCGACGGGGTGACCGACCACGCGCCGCTGGCGGCCAGGCTCGTGGCCGAGGGGCACGCGCTGCTCGGGCTCCGCGAGCAGGAGGTGAATCTCGAGACCGCCTTCCTGGAACTCACCCGTGGATCGCTCGCCCGGCCGGCGACCGAGTGACCGCGGGGCGACGCGAGCCGCGGCATACCGCTCCACGGGATGGGCGGCCTGCCCGCACGATCGCGACGACCGGCACGACCCCACCTCGGCCGCCGGGGGCGTTCAGACCTTCCTGCTCAGCGTTTACCGGCCTGGGCAGCCGAGAGGCGTCATCAGCCTGGATGCCCGCAAAGTTTGCGCCGTCTGCTTGATTTGCCAAACCGGCAAACTACCTTTGACGCCTGGTCAGGCTCGCCCGGAACCGGTTCGGGACCGGTCCTGATCGTCACGGAATCTTTCTCGGGAGATTGAACGACATGTTGGCGCATCGTCGCTGGATGAGGATCGCCGCTGCCGTCGCGTTCGCCGCCGTCGCCGCGGCTGCGTGCGACGCGCACGCCGGCTGGCACCACCGCTACGCGGGCTACGGCTCGTCGGGCGGTTCATCGGGTGGTTCTTCGGGCGGCTCGTCCGGAGGTTCGTCCGGCGGGAGCTCCGGCTCGTGGGGCGGCGGCTCATCGGGCGGCTCGTACGGCAGTGGCGGCGGCTCGTCCGGCGGCAGCTGGGGCTCGCATCACGCCTACCGTCGCGCGATGCGTGCCTACCGGCACGGCTCGTGGGGCGGCTCGGCAGGCGGGTCCACCGGGGCGTCCTACGGCGGTTCCTACGGCGGTTCGTACGGC
>JBJTIV010000028.1:0-3958 GCA_046095145.1 Planctomycetaceae bacterium | reverse complement strand
GGTGCGGAGCGCCGCGGGCGAGGCCTTGCCCGCCGGCGCGCGGCCCGCGTGGCCGGCGTGGGCTCGCGAGGTCGGCGTCGGGGTGGCCGGTGGGGGCCGCCGCCGCGTGGGTGGCGGAGGTCGTCGGGGCGGGCGGGTGGTCCAGGTCGCGGTCGGGCATCGTCGGTTCTCCTTCCCCATCGTAACCGTCCCTCGCCGGCCGCCCCCCGGAGCCGCGGATGCCGCGGCCCCGACTGCGACGACGAGACGGGCACCCTCACCCATCCTTGGGTTCGGACATGCCCTGCGCGACCCGTCGATCCTCGACGAGCCGTGCCAGAATCTCGGCCTCTTGGTCCGCATCGAGGCGGTCGCTCCGCAGCGCCCGGGCTCCGGCCCGCGCCCGCTGCGTGGCCTGCCGCCGCCGCAGCGCCTCCTCGAAATGTGCGAAGCGTTCCCGCGGGTCGACGCCGGCCCGAGCCGCGCCGGACTCGTCGACGGCCACGAGCAGGCTCTGCAGCCCGGGGTCGGCGATCTCGAGGAGCAGGTCGGCCAGGGCCACCGATCGGCCCGCCCCGTAGAGCCGCTCGGCGGCGGCCAGCACGGTGCGGCCCGCCGGGCTCTCGAGGCCGGTACTGCCCACCTGCCGAACGATCAGGCCCACGCGGTCGGGCATGCCGACGAGCACCTCGAGCACCTCGCGATCCCACGCCGGCAACGCGGGCCGCTCGCCGGCGGGCAAGGCCTCGCCCGCGGCGCTCCGCACCGGCACGGCCCGACGCAGGTCGAGCATCCTGCCGCGGAGCGCCTCGCGCGACAATCCGAACCGGCGGGACAGGCGGCCCAGCACGTGGTCCTCGCGGAGTTTCCGCTGCGCGGCCTGCACGGCGCCGCCGGGCACGGCGGCCAGCGCCTTGAGCACGCTCTCCACCGCGTCGAGCGCCGCGTCGGCGCCCGCCCCGGGCGCCAGCCGGGCGAGCGCCTCGTCCATGCGATACTCGAGCGGGTCGCCGGCCGACTCCACGAGGGCGTCGAAGGCGTCGCGGCCCCGCTCCAGCAGGAAGTCGCAGGGATCGACGCCCGCTGGCAGCCGCGCGATACGCACGTCGACCGGCTCGGCGAGGAGCACGTCGAGCACCTCGTCGGCCCGCCGCCGCCCCGCGTCGTCGCCATCGAGCACGAGCACGATGCGGTCGGCGTAGCGCCGCAGCAGCGCGGCGTGACGGGCGCCCAGCGCCGTGCCGAGCACCGCGACCACGTCGTCGATGCCGGCCTGCCGGGCCGCCAGGCAGTCGGTGTAGCCCTCCACCACCACGGCCCGGCGCGACTTCGTGATCGCGTCGCGGGCGGTGTCGAGGCCGTAGAGCATCGAGCTCTTGGAGAAGAGCGGCGTTTCCGGCGAGTTGATGTACTTGGCGGCGTCAGCATCGGCGCCCGGCAGCACCCGGCCGCCGAAGGCCACGCAGCGGCCCTGCGGGTCGCGGATCGGGAAGATCACGCGGCCGCGAAAGCGGTCGTAGTGGCCGGAGCCGTCGGACCGCTCCACGGCCAGGCCGCCGCGGACGAGGTCGGCCGTCGCGATGCCCTCCCGCGAGGCCTGCCGTAAGAGCCAGTCCCACGCGGGCGGCGCGTAGCCGAGCTCGACGCGGTCGACGGTGGCCGCCACGAGACCCCGCCGGGCCACGTACTCGCGGGCCGGGGCGGCCTCCGCCGCCGCCGCGAGGCAGTCGCGGTAGCGGCCGGCCGCCCACTCGAGCGCCTTCCGCAGGGCCGCCTTGGCGTCGGCGGGCAGGCCACGGCCGCGGGCCAGCGTGATGCCGGCCCGGTCGGCGAGTTGCTCGAGCGCCTCGCGGAACTCGACCCGCTCCAGCCGCATCACGAAATTGAACACGTCGCCGCCGACGTCGCAGACCCAGCAGCGGAAAGACTGCCGCTCGGGATTCACCTGGAGGCTGGGCCGCGCGTCGTCGTGCCACGGGCAGAGGCCGACCATGGCCTTGCCCTGACGCCGCAGCGCGATGTAGGAGCCCACCACGTCGACGATGTCGACGGCATCGCGGACCCGCTCCTTGGCGTCGTCGCGGACGGCGGAGAGCGGATGCGAGTGCGTCACGAACGGCCCCTCTGCCGACGGTGAATCAAGGTGACCGCCGCAATCTATGGACGGCCCCCAGACGGGTCAACGCCGAAAGCGGACCGCTCAGGCAGCCCATCTTGCCCGCCCCGCGCCGCGGCCCCGAGCGCCCGGCGGAACATCAGGACAGCAGCCGGTCGACGCTCTCGAGCAGCCGGTCCATGGCGAACGGCTTGCGGATGTAGTCGTCCACGCCGAGCATCTCGGCGTAGGCCTTGTGGCGGCTGCCCTCGTTGGCCGTGATCATGATCACCCGCACGGGGGCCGTGAGGCCCCGCCGCAGCTTCTCCAGCACGAGAAACCCGCTCCGCTTCGGCATCATCATGTCGAGCACGACGAGGTCCGGTGCGTCCTTCTCGGCCATCGCCAGGCCCTGGTTGCCGTCGCGGGCCACCATGATGGAGTGGCCCCGCGACTCGAGCACGGTCTTCATCGACTCGACGATCTCGGGGTCGTCGTCGACGAGCAGGATGCGGCGGGTGCCGGCGGCGGCCGCCGCGGCATCCGTGGCGACGGCCTTCCGGGCTTTCTTCGCGGTGGGCATGGTCGTCCTCGTGACGGCGCGCGTAGTGGCTCGTTTCCCCGCCGTAGCGTATCACGCGCGCCCGCTGTCCGCCACCGCCCGCGGCCACGGCTGGCGGCCGCCGACAAGCGCCGCCGCCGCCATGAGGCCGAAGGCGGCCCCGAAGCAGACGTCGCTGGGATAATGCGCCGACGTGGCCACGCGCTGCAGCGCCGACAGCACGGCGAGCACGGCGAAGGCCGGGCGACCGCGGGGATACTTCCAGACCAGCGCCGCCGCGAGGCCCGCGGCGGCCGCCGCGTGGCCCGATGGAAAGCTCATCAGCTGCGCCGCGTGCTCGAGCGGCGCCGCGAGGGCGGCCGGGCCGAACGTGCCCAGGGCCGAGTCGACGTCCGAGAGGTCCGCGGAGTTGGGCCGCACCCGCTCCACGCACACCTTCACGAGGTCCACCAGCAGTCCGCCGACGGCCGCCGCCCCGACGAGCCGCAAAAAATTCCATCGTGCGCCCGGCGGGCGGCTGGGCAGCGGCAGGGCGAGCGTGGGATCGCTCACCAGGAGCGTCACGATCAGCGCCGTCACCCCCAGCCCATGGGCGAACGCCTCGGCAAGATTCAGGATCGTGAGCAGGTCGCGGGGCAGGGGCGAGGGCCGCTGCTTGCACCACCGGGCCACCGGCAGGTCGATCGAGAAGGCGAGCAGCCCGGCCACCACGCAGGCCGCGGCGATCACGAGCAGGGTGGTGCCGTAGCGGTCGACGGGCGCCGCAGCGGCCACGGGCTCGGACGGACGGCTCACGGTCATTTCCGCAGTCTGGCAGATCGCGCCGCCACGGTCGAGCGCGGCCCGCGCTCACGTCCACAGGCCGCGGTCGAGGAGCCGGTAGTTGATCGCCTCGCTCACGTGCGGGCAGCCGATCGACTCCACACCATCGAGGTCCGCGATCGTCCGCGCCACGCGGAGGATCTTGTCGTGGGCCCGGGCCGAGAGGCCGAGGTCGGCGACGGCGGCGCGGAGCAATTCGGCGGCGGGGGGCTCGAGGCGGCAATGCTCGCGGATCTCGCGGCTCGTCATCCGGGCGTTGGTCCGCGTGGCCGAGCCGGCGAACCGCTCCGCCTGCCGCCGGCGTGCCGCCAGCACGGCCTCGCGGAGCCGGCCGCTCGACGTGCCGGCCCGCGACGCGGCGAGCTCGCGAAACGGCACCGCGGGCACCTCGAGGTGGATGTCGATGCGGTCGACGAGCGGCCCCGAGATCTTGCCCATGTACTTCTCGATCTGCGGCGCGAGTGCCAGTGCTCCGTGCCGCAGATCGAGAAGTACATGGG
>JBJTIV010000027.1:0-5563 GCA_046095145.1 Planctomycetaceae bacterium | reverse complement strand
ACCGCCTTGTCGACGGCGGTCGCCTGCGTGCGCAGGCCGCCGGCGTCGAGCAGCCGGTCGCCCACGGCGAGGTTCACCCGCGACAGGAACTGCGGGCTCGAAATCACGTGCCGGAGGTGGGCCCGCTCGATGCAGACGTCGAGGATCGGCTGGGTCGAGGTGTAATTGAGGTTCACGGCGACGCGGCCCGAGAGGGCGAGCGCCGCGTTGACGATCGCCGCGCCCGCCGTGGGTGGCAGCATCACCCCGACCATCCGCTCGTCCGGGCCGAGCGCGCGGTCGAGCACGCGGCGGGCGACGAGCGTGCGGACGAGCAGATCGCGGCCCGTGAGCCGCGTGCCGAGCGAGTCGGCCATCTTCCGCCGCCGCGCCGCCGAGCGGCAGGCGCGGAGGAAGCGGCGCTGGAGGATCGGCACCGGCTCGGCTGCGGACGGCGGGCGCGTGGTCATGGACACGTTCGGGTGCGGGCGGGCGCGCGGGCTCGTTGCCCGGCGAACCCGCGGCATTAGAATCGGGACTTTCCCGCCGAAACAAGTTCGCGGCTCGCCCGCACGCAGCCGGGCGGCTCCGCGGTGCGGCAGCCCGGCCGAATCACGGACGCCTCGCAGGATGCCCCGCTACCAGCCCTCGCGGATCGAGCCGAAGTGGCAGGCGTGGTGGGAGGCGCACGGCACCTTCGCCACGCCGCGACTGCCCTCCGGTCGCACGTGCTACGCCCTGGACATGTTTCCCTATCCGAGCGGCGACGGCCTGCACGTCGGCCACCCCGAGGGCTACACCGCCACCGACATCGTGAGCCGCTTCGAGCGGATGCGCGGCGCGAGCGTGATGCATCCCATGGGCTTCGACGCCTTCGGCCTGCCGGCCGAGGAGCATGCGATCCGCACGGGGACGCCGCCGCGGGAGAGCACGGAGCGCAACATCGCCACGTTCACCCGCCAATTGAAGATGCTGGGCTTCGGCTACGACTGGGGCCGGGTGCTCGCCACCACCGACCCCGGATACGTCCGCTGGACGCAGTGGATCTTCCTCGTGCTGTTCGACACCTGGTTCGATCCGGAGCTCGGGAAGGGGCGGCCGATCGCCGAGCTGCCGATTCCCGCCGAGGTCGCCACGCGGGGCGAGGCCGCGGTCGCCCGCCACCGCGACGAGCATCGACTGGCCTACCAGTCGGAGGCGCCGGTGAACTGGTGCCCCGCACTGGGGACGGTGCTGGCCAACGAGGAGGTCGTCGGGGGCGTGAGCGAGCGGGGCGGTCATCCCGTCGTCCGCATCCCGCTGCGGCAGTGGATGCTGCGGATCACCGCCTACGCCGATCGGTTGGACCGCGAGCTCGAGGGCCTGGACTGGCCCGCGAGCATCAAGAAGCTGCAGCGCGACTGGATCGGCCGCAGCACCGGCGCGGAGGTCGACTTCCTCATCCCGGCCGGAGCGTCGGACGGCGGCTTCGCGGAGTGGAAGCGGCGGCGCGGGGCTGCGGGCTTCCCCGACAAGCCGGGCGGCGACGTGCTCCGCGTCTACACCACGCGGCCCGACACGCTCTATGGCGTGACCTACATGGTGGTGGCGCCCGAGCATCCGCTCGTCGACGCCCTGACGACGCCGGCGCAGCGAGACGCGATCACCGCCTACCGCGAGGCCGCGTCCCGCAAGAGCGACCTCGACCGCACGGACCTGGCGCGCGAGAAGACGGGCGTATTCACCGGATCGTTCGTGATCCACCCGCTCACCGGGCAGCCGGTGCCGGTGTGGGTGGCCGACTACGTGCTGGCCACCTACGGCACCGGCGCGATCATGGCCGTGCCGGCCCACGACGACCGCGACCATGAGTTCGCCCGGACCTTCGGCCTCGACGTGGTCACGGTCGTGGAGCCCGAGGACGGACTGCCGGCCGCGGGCACGCTCTTCACCGGCGCCGGCCGCGCCGTCGCGTCGGGGCCCTACTCGGGCCTTGCCACCCGTGAGTTCATCGCCCGGGTGGCCGCCGACCTCGCCGCGGCGGGCCTGGGCCGGCCGGCGGTCAACTACAAGCTCCGCGACTGGCTGTTCAGCCGCCAGCGGTTCTGGGGCGAGCCGTTTCCGATCCTGCACGAGCTCGACGCCGCGGGGAATCCGACGGGGGCGATCCGCGCGGTGCCCGACGACGAGCTGCCCGTGCCGCTCCCCGATCTCACCGACTTCAAGCCGGGTCACACGCCCGACCCGCCGCTGTCGCGCGCCCCTGCCGAGTGGCTGTTCGTGGAGCGCGACGGGAGGCGCTGGCGCCGCGAGACCAACACGATGCCGCAGTGGGCGGGCTCGTGCTGGTACTACCTGCGATTCCTCGACCCGCACAATGAGGCGCGGTTCGTGGCTCCGGACGTGGAGCGGGCCTGGATGCCCGTCGACCTCTACATCGGCGGCGCGGAGCACGCCGTGCTCCATCTCCTCTACTCGCGGTTCTGGCACAAGGTGCTCTACGACCGCGGCCACGTCTCCTGTCCCGAGCCGTTCACGAAGCTCGTCAACCAGGGGATGATCCTCGGCGAGGTCGAGTTCACCGGGTATCGCGCGGCCCAGGGAGGCTGGGTGTCGGCCGAGAAGCGCGGCCCCGACGACGTGCCCGCCCGGGTGCCGCCCGAGCAGGTGGAGAAGCAGGGCGAGCACTTCGTGCTCCGCGACGCGCCGCGGATCCGCGTCGAGAGCCGGGCGCACAAGATGTCGAAGAGCCGCGGCAACGTGGTCAATCCCGACCAGGTCGTCCGCGACTTCGGTGCCGACTCGCTCCGGCTCTACGAGATGTTCATGGGGCCGCTCGAGGCGACGAAGCCCTGGAGCACGACGGGCGTGAGCGGCGTGCGGGGCTTCCTCGACCGCGCCTGGCGGCTTGTCGTCGATGAGCGGGCCGACGACATGGCGCTGGCCCCGCAGATCTGCACCGATCCGCCGTCCCCGGAGCAGTGGCGGGAGCTGCACCGCATGATCGACAAGGTCACGCGGGACATCCAGGCGCTCTCCTTCAACACGGCGATCGCGCGGATGATGGAATTCGTGAACTTCTGCACGCCGCTCGAGCGGCGGCCGCGGGCGATCCTCGAGCCCTTCGTGACGGTCCTGGCGCCGTTCGCGCCGCACCTCGCCGAGGAGCTCTGGGAGGCGCTCGGCCGGCAGGCGCCCGTGTCGCTCGCCGCCTGGCCGGAGGTCGACGGGCAGTGGCTGGTGGACGACACGGTGGAGATCCCGATCCAGGTGCAGGGCAAACTCCGGGGCCGCGTGGTCGTGCCGGCCGGGGCCGACGCCGCGGCGCTCGAGGCCGCCGCGGCCGCCGACCCGAAGATCGCGGAACTCCTGGCCGGCAAGCGGATCGCGAAGGTCGTGGCCGTGCCCGGCCGGCTCGTCAATTTCGTGCTCGGAGCCGACCCGGGGCCGTGACGCTCGGCGCCTCCTCACGAGGGATCGAGACTCCGTGCGTTCCCGGCCGTTGAATCCCGGTCGGCAGGCGGCGTGGTGGATGGCACGGCGGTTGGGCTGACAGCACGGCGGTCAGACGGACGGGGATCGTCGATGGGCACCTGCGCGGTGGCGATCGTGGGAGGCGGCCCGGGGGGCCTGATGACGGCGCACGCGCTCGAGCGCGAGTCGCGCACGCCCGTCGCGATCACGATCTACGAGGCCACCCACCGCCTCGGCGGGAAGGTGTGGACGCGGTCGTTCGATCGGCTGCCGGCCCGCTACGAGGCGGGGGCCGCCGAGTTCTACGACTACTCGGGCGTCGGCCCCGACCCACTCAAGGAACTCGTCCGCGATCTGGGCCTGTCGATCACGCCGCTGGGCGGCTCGGCGCTGCTGGCCGACGGCCGGCTGCTGGCCACGATCGACGACGTCCGCGACGTCCTGGGGCCCGCGGCCGCGGACGCACTGGAGCGCTTCGACCGCGCCGCCCACGATGCGGTGGGGCCGCACGACTTCTACCGCGGCGAGCGGGGGCCGCATGCGGCCCTCCTCGATGTCGGGTTCGACGCGCTCCTGGCCGAGGTGCGCCATCCCGCGGCCCGGCGCTACATCGAACGGCTCATCCACAGCGACCTGGCGACCGAGCCCGCGCGGACGACCGCCGCCTACGGCCTCGACAACTATCTCATGAACGATCCCGCCTACCTGCGGCTGTACGCGATCGAGGGGGGCAACGAGAGGCTCGTGACCGCGCTCGACGGCGGGATCAGGGCCACCCGGCGCCTGGGCCACCGCGTGACCGGGGTCGGCACGGCGGCCGGCGGCCGGCTGCGGGTGACGGCCGACCGCGACGGGCTGGGCCGCGAGGACGACTTCGACGTCGTCGTGATCGCGTTGCCCGTCGAGCACCTCGAGCGGATCGAGTTCGCGGGCCCGCGGCTGGCGGAGGCGCTGCATCGCCACGTGGCGCACCACGACCATCCGGCGGACTATCTGCGCGTCACGATCCTCTTCGACCGGCCCTTCTGGCGACCATGGCTCGCCGACGACTTCACGATGCTCGATGCCTTCGGCGGCTGCTGCCTCTACGACGAGTCGGCCCGCCACCCGGGTGCCGCGCACGGCACGCTGGGCTGGCTGCTCGGCGGCGACGCCGCCAGGGAGCTGAGCGGGCTCGGTGACGACGAGCTGGTGGCCGCCGCCCTCGACTCGCTGCCCGCGGCACTCGCTCCCGGGCGGCGACACATGCTCGAGGGCCGGGTGCACCGCTGGATCGGGGCCGTGAGCGGCATGCCGGGCGGCCCCGCCCCGTGGCCGGTGGATCGGCGTCACCGCCCGGAACCCGTGGATCACCCCCACCTGTTCGTCGTCGGCGATTATCTGTTCGACTCCACGCTCAACGGCGTGCTCGACTCGGCCGAGCACGTGGCCGGGTGGATCGCCGACCTCGCCGCCGCCCGCCATGGAGCCCGCCCATGACCCCGCGCACCGCGGTTCCCGCGTCGCCTCCCGCCGCACCGGCCCGCAGCGGCGCCGTCATCGAGTCGATCGCGTTCGTGACGCAGGCCGACGACGCCCGGCCAGTCGTCGTCGGCTTTCCCGAGGCTCGGGTCCGGGCCCTGCTCGCGAATTCGCGGCCGGTGGACGCGGCGGGGGCCGACACGGCCGCGGCGACGGCGGACCTCGCGCTGCTCGTGCTGCCCGCGGCGGCGGACGACACCGCCGGCATCCCTCCGGACGCCCTGGCGTGGGTGGAGGCGGCCGGGCCCGCGCAGGCGATCGCGCTGCACGGCGCGGCGGTGGCGTGGGCGCCGGGCCGCGCGGCGGTGCTCGTCGAGCCCGCGCGGCTCGGCGCCGTGCGGTCCGCCGTCGTCGAATGCTGCTTTCATGAGCGCGAGCTGCGGGCCGTCGAGGAGGCCGTGGCCGCCGCGTGGCCCGACGCGGAGGCCGACACGGCGCTGGCGTTCGAGTTCCACGATCGCGACGCCGATCGGCGGCAGGCCCTCGGCGAGCGGTTCCGCCGTACCGTGGCGCTGCGGGCCCGGCTGGCCCGTCTCGCCCCCCACCTCGACCGGCCCCCGCCGCATCCCCCGACGCTGGCCGGCCAGGTCGGCGAGCGGATGCGCGAGCG
>JBJTIV010000026.1:0-2247 GCA_046095145.1 Planctomycetaceae bacterium | reverse complement strand
GGCGGAGTTTCGGGGCTTTCTCGCCCGCCGCGATCAGGTCGCCCACCGTCGTGGGAATGAAGCACTCGCTCTTCGGCTCGGCACCGCGGCGGGCCGGGCCACCTGCGAGGTGCTGCGGACCACGGCCACGTGGTTCGGCGCGACCTACGCCGAGGACAAGGCCGCCGTCCAGGCGAGCATCGCGGCGCTCGTGGCGGCGGGCGAATACCCCGCCGACCTCTGGGGCTGAGCCCGCGTCAGCCGACCGCGGCCGTCGGTGCCGGCCGCGGCGCGGCGGCCCGCCGCGGAAACGCCGGCTCGCGGCCGAAGCCGTGGGCGATCGCGAAATCGGACATCTTCCGCAGCGTCGCCTCGGCGAGGTCCGGGCAGGGAAGGTGCGGGGCGACGGCCTCGACGTGCGCGCGGTCGAAGACGGGATCGTCCCGCAGGTACGTGCGGTAGACGTCCATCTGGTCCTTGAGGTTCTCCGCGAGCCACGTGGCGTCCTGACGCTCCTGCGGCTCCGCGACCTCCGGCAGCGTGGCCCGCACCGACTCCTCGACCGTCCGCGCGATCGTGCCGACCGGCACGGGCCTCGGGTTGGTGAGGTGGTAGGTGCGGCCGCGGGCCGCGGGCATCTGCACCACGTGTGCGATCGCCGCCGACACCCAGTCGACCGGCACGAGGTTTTTCGTGTCGGATTCCTTCACGCCGAAGCCCTGCACGAGCGCCTCGCGGCTGACGATGCCCCAGGGCACGTGCGGGATGAGCGTGTGGCCGAGCCGCAGGATCACGTAGAAGCCGTGGTAGGTCGACGTGAAGCCGGTCCGCGAGTCGCCCACGATGATCGACGGCCGCAGCACGGTGACGGTGTCGAGGTGCGCGGCGCCGCGGACGAGCTGCTCGGCCTCGACCTTGCTCCGCTCATAGTCGTTGCCGAAGTCCTGGCCCACGTCGAGATCGTCCTCGCGGACGACGTCCGTCCGCAGGCCGCAGACGTAGGCGGTCGAGACGTGGTGGAAGTGGCGGATGCCCCCCTCCCGGGCGACGTCGAGCACGTTCATCGTGCCGGTGACGTTGGATTTCCAGGGCTCCTGGTCGCGGTCGGGGCCGCGAAAGGTCAGGCTGGCCGCGTTGTGGAGCACCGCGTCGCAGTGCTCCCGCACCCAGCGGAGCGACCCGGCGTCGAGCCCGCAGCAGGGGGCGTGGAGGTCGCCCTCCAGCACCGTGGGCCGGCCGAGCCGCTTGCCGAGGAGATCCTCCCAATAGCCGACGATGGCCTCGATACGGTCGGCGGCGGTGCTCCGCCGCTCACCCCGCGCAACCACTGCCAGATCGCAGCCGTCGAGAAGCAGATCGCGGATGAGATAGGAGCCGAGCAGCCCGGTGCCCCCCGTGAGCAAGAGCGTCCGGGGAGTCGGGGGCGAATGATTGTCAGGCATGCGTGCGGGTGATTCCGTTCAAGTGCCGCCGGCACGAAGCGTTATAGGAAGTCGTCCGCGAATGCTCAACGGGCCGCGCTGAAACGGGGACTTTTCGCCGATTCCTATACTCGCGGGAGGCGGCGCTCGCTCCGCTCGAACGCCGACCCGACCGCGCATGCCAGCCTCCGTCCCATCCTCGTGCCGTGACCTGCCGGTCGCCGGCATTCTCGACCGGGTCGTGGCCGCGGCGAGAGGTGGCGCGGCCGTGGTCACGGCGCCGCCCGGCTCGGGAAAGACGATGCTGGTACCCGCGGCGCTCCTCGACGACCTGCCGGCGGGCGGCGTGGTGCTCCTCCAGCCTCGGCGGCTCGCAGCCCGGGCCGTGGCCGGCCGGATCGCCGAGCTCCGTGGGACGCCGGTCGGAGGCGAGGTGGGCTACCGGGTGCGGTTCGATTCCCGCACCGGCCCCCGCACGCGGCTGGCCGTGGAAACAACCGGCATCATGCTCCGGCGGCTGCTCGATGACCCGGCGCTCGACGGCATCCAGGCCGTGGTCCTCGACGAGTTTCACGAGCGGTCGCTGGAGATGGATCTGGTGCTCGGGCTGCTCGTGCGGGTGCGGCAGACGCTGCGGCCCGACCTGCGGATCGTCGTCATGAGCGCCACGCTCGATCCCGGCCCCGTGGCGACGCTCCTGGCGGACGGCGCCGCCGGGGGCTGCCCCGCGGTCGCGGGGGGCGGGCGCCGGGGCCCCCGGGGGATCCGCCCCCACCCCCACGCCGCCCGCCGGGCGCGGGTGGGCGTGGGGAGCACGGCGGGGGACGCCGCCCGCCGCGGCGCGCCG
>JBJTIV010000025.1:0-9563 GCA_046095145.1 Planctomycetaceae bacterium | reverse complement strand
TTGGAAAGTGCAGTGCGCCCAACCGGCTCGGGGCTGCCCACACCCTCTCGCCGGACGTTCGCTTCGGGCATTCCTGCCCTCCGCTCACTCGGAGACGTCTGCGCTCCGGCTTCCTGCCTCCGCTTGCCGTCTACGCCGTCTCGAGGGGATGCCCGTGCCCTCGAGCGAGCTATGGGAGCGAGCGAAGCCCGGAGGGCGAAAGCGCAGACGTCTCCGAGTGAGCGAAGGGCATGGATGCCCGTAGCGAACGTCCGGCGAGAGGGTGTGGGCAGCCCCGAGCCGGGTTGGGCGCGTTGACGCGTCAGGGAAGTGCGCGCCTCACCACCGCCACCCCAAGCCCGCGTCGGAGAAGAACGGCGCGGCCTCGGCCGTGAGGCCCCAGCCGACGCGGACGCCGAGCTCGAGGTTCCGCGTCATCATCACGTGCATGCCGGGGCTGAAGAAGGGCTGGCTCGTGTCGTCGGCGAGGCCCTGCGTGAACGACCCGAACCACTCGGCGTGCACCTCGAACCGCTCCGTGATCGGCATCCGCAGCACGACCGACGGCGACCAGCGGCTGAACCACTCGACGAGGCCCTCGGAGTAGGCGGAGCGGAGGGCGGCGTCGAGCCGCCCGCCCGAGGGCAGCTCCCACCCGGCCACGATCGTGGCCACGGGCACCGTTCCGAGGACGTCACCGAACGTCGGCGTCGTGCCCTCCATGATGAAGCAGCTTTCCGGCAGCCAGCCGTCCTGCTCCGTGGCATCGAGCTTGAACCCGTAGAGCAGGCTCGACTCGTAGAGGCGGCGGCCGTCGAGCGTGCCCTCGCCCACCTCCACGCTCGTGACGACGTTGCCCTGCGAGCCCACCCCGTAGTTGACGCCGAAACGCCACTCGAACCGTTCCGTCGCGCCGATGCGGAGCAGCCACTCGGGATAGTTGTTGGTCGGCAGGCCGGCCAGGTTGTCGATGTAGACGTAAGACGCCTCCTGGAGGATCGTCCCGGCGGCCACCGTGTGCGTGCAGGGCGTGAAGGCGTCGCGGTCGGTGCCGAGGTCCCACTCCTCGGCCGGCGCGGCTCCGGGGGCCGCCGCCAGCGCCAGCACGATCGCTTCCAGGAGCCGGCGCATGGTCCCTCCGGAGTGTTCGATCGGCGTGTGGACCGGGATGGCGCCGCGCCGCGATGGCCCCAGCGGCAGTCCTTGCCCCGCCTACGCGGTTTGTCGCCGCGTCGCCCGCCGGGGGCCGCGTCGGCCGAACGGCGGCGCCGGCCTGGAAAATGGCCCCGCCGCCACGCACGACGCTTTCCAGCGACCCGGGAATCGGGTTCAATTTCCTGGAACCGGTCCGCACCGCAGCGCGGGTTTCGGCGATTCTTCCCGAGGGGCGACCATGACAGCGTGCGTGCGTGTGACGGCTCTGGTGTGCCTGTGCAGCTGGGTCTGCACTGTGTTCCTGTGCACCTGGGTCGCCGCCTGGCTCGCCCCGTCGGCTCTGGCGGAGGAACGGGCGGCACCGGTCGCAAGCGCCGAGTGGGTGCCCGACGCGGTCTTCTACCAGATCTTTCCGGAGCGGTTCGCCAACGGCGACCCGAAGAACGATCCCACCCGGGAGTCGCTCGAGGAGGAGGTGCCCGCGTCGTGGCGGATCTCGCCCTGGACCGGCGACTGGTACGCGCGGGACGCCTGGGAGCAGGAACTGGGGGACGACTTCTTCGAGCACGGCGTGTTCCACCGCCGCTATGGCGGCGACCTTCAGGGGGTGATCGACCGGCTCGATTACCTGCAGAACCTCGGCGTGACGGCGATCTACTTCAATCCCGTGTTCCATGCCCGCTCGCTGCACAAGTACGACGGCAGCTCGTTCCACCACGTCGACGCCCACTTCGGCCCCGACCCGGCCGGCGACCTGGCGATCATGGCGGCCGAGACGGCCGATCCCGCGTCCTGGAAATGGACCGCCGCCGACCGCACGTTCCTCGAGCTCGTCAAGCAGGCCCATGCCCGCGGCATCCGCGTGATCATCGACGGCGTGTTCAACCACACGGGCAAGGATTTCTTCGCCTTCCAGGACCTGCGCAAGCGTCAGGCCGACTCCCCCTACGCGGACTGGTACATCGTGAAGACGTTCGACGACCCCGCCACGCCGGCCGACGAGTTCGCCTATGCGGCCTGGTGGGACGTGCCCACGCTTCCCGTGTTCGCCGACAAGGAGGGGGGCGGTGACCTGCACGCGGGCCCCAAGGACTACATCTTCGCGATCACGAAACGCTGGATGGATCCCAACGGGGACGGTGATCCCGCCGACGGCATCGACGGCTGGCGGCTCGACGTGGCCGGCGACGTGCCGCCCGCCTTCTGGCTCGACTGGAACGCGCTGGTGCGCAGGCTCAATCCGGCCGCCTACACGGTGGCCGAGGAGTGGGGGGCGGCGGGAGAGTTCCTCGCGAAGAACGGCTTCGATGCCGTGATGAACTATCACGGCTTCGCGTTCCCGGTGAAGGGCTACCTGATCGACGGGGCCCAGCAGCCGAGCGCGGCCATCGCCCAGTTCGAGGAGCGGCTCGCGGGTCATTCCCGCGGCGTGCAGGAGCGGATGCTCAATCTCGTCGACTCCCACGACACCGACCGCGTGGCCTCGATGATCGTCAACGGGGCCAAGCGTCCCTACGAGCAGGCCGACCGCTTCGACTACGACATCGGCGTGTCGCCGCGGGGCGTGCCGCAGTACGAGATCCGCAAGCCGACCGACGCCGAGCGGCGGATCCAGCGGATGGTGGCCGTCATGCAGATGACCTTTCCCGGGGCGCCGATGCTCTACTACGGCACCGAGGCGGGGATGTGGGGAGCCGACGATCCCTGCGACCGGATGCCCATGGTCTGGCCGGAGATGCAGTACGACCCGCAGCAGGCCGACCCCCGGGGCCGCGAGCGTGCTGCCGAGGAACTGGCCTTCGACCAGTCGCTGTTCGAGTTCTACCGGGCGGCCACGGCGTTTCGCCGGGACAACCCCGTGCTGCGGCACGGGTCGCTCGAGTTCCTCGAGCCCGACGACGCCGCGGGCTTCCTCGGCTACCGCCGGTCGCTCGACGGCGACGTCATGCTCGTGGGCTTCAACCGCGGCGACGAGCCCTACCGGTGGTCGATTCCGCTCGCGGCCGGTCAGTCTGCCTCCCGCGCGTTCACCGCGACCGGCGAGGACGACAACGTGGTCGTCGACAACGAGGCGGGCCGGGCGGTGGTCACGCTGCCGGGCCGCGAGGCCGTGGTGATCAGGCTCGACGGGCAGGAGTGACACCCGCCGTGGCCAGAAGCCCGATCGGAACGCTCCGCCTCATCCTCCACATCCTCGTCATGGCGGCCGCCGTGTCGGCCGGCTGCAGGCCGCCGGACTCGCGGCTGGTGATCACGCTCTGGCACCAGGCCAGCCCCTCCGAGCAGGCCTTCCTCCGCGAGGAGATCGACCGCTTCGAGGCCGACCACCCGGGCGTGAGGATCCGGCCGCTCTACAAGGAGACGGAGGAGCTCCGCAGCGGCTTCCAGGCCGCGGCCCTGGCCGGGTCCGGGCCGGACCTCGTCTACGGCCCGTCCGACGTGCTCGACACGTTCCACACGATGGAGCTGATCCAGGACCTGTCGGGCTGGTTTCCCGAGGCCGAGCGGCAGGACTTCGTGACGGGCGCGCTCACGACGCTGCCGTCCCGGGCCGATCCCGCGCGGCGCGAACTCGTGCAGGTGGGCGACCGCTTCGGCAACCACCTGGCGCTCGTCTACAACAAGACGTTGCTGCCCGAGCCGCCGCGGACCACCGCCGACCTCGTGCGGATGGCGGTGGAGCAGACGGTGGACACCGACGGCGACGGCCGCACGGACCGCTACGGTCTCGTGTGGAACTTCACCGAGCCGTTCTTCGCGATCCCGTTCCTGACCGGCTTCGGCGGCTGGGTGTTCGCCGAGCCGGAGGCCACGCCTCCCGCCCCGGCCCTCGACACGCCGCAGGTGGCCGCCAGCCTGGGCTTCATCCGCGCGCTCCGTGACGTGCACCACGTGGTCCCGGCCAACTGCGACTACGAGCTGGCCGACTCGCTCTTCAAGACCGGCCGCGCCGCGATGATCATCAACGGCGATTGGAGCTGGTCCGACTACCTCGCCGACCCCGCGATCGACGCGGCCGTGGCCGTGCTGCCGGTGGTCGACGCCACCGGGCTGCCGATGCGGCCGATGGTGGCCCCGAAGGGCTACTCGCTCAACTGCAATGCCCGCGGGGCGCGGGCCGACGCGGCCGTCGACTTCGTGCGGCACATGACGAGCGACGCGGTGCAGCGGCGGCTCGTGCGGGCGCTCCGCATGCTGCCGGCCCGGAAGAGCGCCTGGGACGATCCGGTGTTCGCGGACGACGCCACGCTCGCCGCCTCGCGGGCCCAGATCGAGAACGGCCGGCTGATGCCGGTGGCCGCGGAACTGCGGGCCGTGTGGGACGGCATGCGCCCCAGCTACCAGGGGCTGCTCGCCGGCACGCTCACGCCCGATGCGGCCGCCACCGGCATGCAGGCCGACGCCACGAGATTCATCGATCTCATGCGCCGGCGGCTCGAGCCGGGGCCGGTGGTTCCGGTCCTCAAGGTGCTCGCGGGCCTGGGGCTGGGGGCGCTCCTCCTCTGGCAGTGGCCGTCGATCCTGGGGCTCGTCGCCGACTGGCGGCGCAATCCCACGGCCTACTGGTTCTCGCTGCCGGCGATGGCGGTGATCGTGGCCGTGATCGTCTATCCCTTCCTCTACAATCTCGTGCTGTCGCTCTCCGACATGTCGCTGTCGCGGTTCCGGGACTGGCGGGTGGTGGGGCTGCAGAACTACGCCGAGGTGCTCTCGGACGGCCGGCTCTGGGGGCCGTGGGGCGTGCTCGTGAAGACGCTCGTCTGGACCGCCGTGAACGTGGCCTGCCACGTGACGATCGGCGTCATGCTGGCCGTGGCCCTGAACGGGCCGATCCGCGGCAAGGCCATCTACCGGATGCTGCTCATCATCCCCTGGGCCGTGCCGGCCTACATCACGGCCCTCACCTGGCGGGGCATGTTCGACTACGAGTACGGGGCGGTGAACCTCCTGCTCGGCCGGCTGTTCGGCGCCGCGCCGGTGAACTGGCTGGGCGAGCCGCTGCGGGCCTTCGAGAGCTGCGTGGTGGCCAACGTCTGGCTGGGCTTTCCGTTCATGATGGTCATCGCCCTGGGCGGCCTGCAGGGCATTCCCCAGGAGCTCTACGAGGCTGCGCGGATCGACCGGGCCGGCCGCTGGCGGCAGTTCTGGCACATCACGCTGCCGCTGCTCAAGCCGGTGCTGCTCCCGGCCGCCACGCTGGGGGCGATCTGGACCTTCAACAACCTGAACGTGATCTGGCTGGTCTCCAACGGCGGCGAGCCGCAGGACATGACCCACATCCTCGTGTCCTACGTCTACAAGTCGGTCTTCAACCTCTACCGCTACGGCTACGGGGCGGCGCTGTCGGCCGTGATGTTCCTGATCCTGCTCGTGTTCTCGCTCGTCTTCCTGCACCGCACCCGGGCCACGGAGACCGCCTTCGGCTGACGCCGCCGGGCCACGCGCCATGAAGGAACCCCGATCGATCACGCTCCTGCGGCACGCCGTGCTGATCCTGTTCTCCGCGATCGCGGTCTACCCGGCGCTCAACGTGCTCTCGATCTCGCTGCGGCCCGGCAACCGGCTGCGGTCGACCGACCTGGCGATCATTCCCGCCGACTGGACGCTGGCGAGCTACGTGCAGCTGTTCACCGAGCAGCCGTTCCTCACGTGGCTGGGCAACTCGCTGCTGGTCTCGGCGCTCGTCACGCTCACCGGCGTGGCCCTGGCCTCGATCGCCGGCTATGCCTTCAGCCGCTACCGCTTCACGGGCCGCCGCGCGATGATGCTCGCGATCCTGACGACGCAGATGTTCCCCGCCACGATGCTGCTCCTGCCGCTCTACATCCTCATCGCCCGGCTGGGGCTCGTGAACACGTACCTCGGCCTGCTCGTGTTCTACACCTCGACGGCGCTGCCCTTCTGCGTCTGGCAGATGAAGGGCTTCTACGACACGATCCCCGCGTCGCTCGAGGAGGCGGCCCGGATCGACGGCTGCTCGCGGGCCGGCGCCTTCTGGCGGGTGATCCTGCCGCTGGCCGCGCCGGGGCTCGTGATCACCGCGCTGTTCAGCTTCATGACCGCCTGGAGCGAATACATCGTCGCGGCCCAGGTGATGCAGGACGAGGGCATGTTCACCCTGCCGCTGGGGATCAAGGGCTTCCAGGCCACGCTCTCCTCGCAGTGGGGCCTGTACGCGGCGGCCTCGCTGCTCGTGAGCGTGCCGGTGGTGGTGCTGTTCCTGTCGCTGAGCCGCTACCTCGTCAGCGGCCTGACCCTCGGCAGCGTCAAGGAGTGAGGCGTCCGCGCCCGGCATGACCATGGCCACCGTCGCCCTCCGCCGCGTCGAAAAGCGCTACCCCAACGGCCACCACGCCGTCCGCGACGTGTCGATCGACATCGCCGACGGTGAGTTCCTCGTGCTCGTGGGGCCTTCCGGCTGCGGCAAGTCGACCACGCTGCGGATGGTGGCGGGCCTGGAGGAGATCACCGGCGGGGAGATTGCGATCGACGGCCGGGTGGTCAACGACCTGGAGCCGGGCGACCGCGACATCGCCATGGTGTTCCAGAACTACGCGCTCTATCCCCACATGACCGTCGCCGAGAACATGGCCTTCGGCCTCACGATCCGGCGGGTGCCGCGGGCCGAGATCGAGCGCCGCGTGAAGGAGGCGGCGGAGGTGCTGGCGATCGGGCCGCTGCTGGGGCGGCGGCCGCGCGAGCTCTCCGGCGGCCAGCGGCAGCGGGTGGCGCTCGGCCGGGCGATCGTCCGCGAGCCCAAGGTGTTCCTGTTCGACGAGCCGCTCTCGAACCTCGATGCCAAGCTCCGCGTCCAGACCCGCGCCGAGATCGCCCGGCTCCATCGGCGGCTCGCCTCGACGGGGGTCTACGTCACGCACGACCAGGTCGAGGCGATGACGCTCGGCGACCGGATCGCCGTGATGAACCATGGCGTCGTGCAGCAGATCGCCCCGCCGCTCGAGATCTACCGCCGGCCGGCCAACCGGTTCGTGGCGGCGTTCGTGGGGTCGCCGGCGATGAACTTCTTCACCGGCCGGATCGCGGGGGGCGTGTTCGAGGCGGCGAACGGCGGTCGGCTGCCGCTCGGCTCCATGCACGCCCCCGACGGCCCCGCGGTGCTCGGCGTGCGGCCGGAGGACTTCGTCGTGACGGCCGCCGATGGTGGCGAGCCGGGGTTCCTGCGGGTCGTGCTCGACGTGGTCGAACACATGGGCCCGGAAACGATGGCCCACTTCCGGCTCGGGGAGGAGGACCACGTCGTGCGGCTCGACGCGTCGTCGCGGGCCGCGCCCGGCGACCGTGTCACCGTGACGGCCCGGCCTGAGGGCATCCATCTCTTCGCCGCCGACGAAGCCGGCCGCCGCCTGGGCTAGCGCGGGTTCGACCGTCGTGGTGTGAAAGGCAGGGGCGATGCCGCTACCGGAGGGCCTGACGGTACGGGGCTCCGAGGTCGACCTCGACCCGCGGCACCCGGCCTTCGTCCGCGATCCCTACCCGTTCTACGCGGCGCTGCGGGACCTCGGCCGCGTCTTCCGCTGGAAGCAGCTCGGCCACCGCTGCTGCGGCCGCTACGACGACGTCAACGCGCTGCTTCGCGATCGGCGCTTCGGCCGCCAGATCCTCCACGTCGCCACCCGCGAGGAGCTCGGCTGGCCGGAGCCCGAACCGCACCTGGCGCCATTTCACGACTTCGAGCGGCACTCGCTCCTGGAGCTCGAGCCGCCGCGGCACACGCGGCTGCGCGGCTTCGTGAACGCGGCCTTCCTGCCCCGCCGGGTGGAGAACGCCGCCGTCGGCGTCGAACGCCTCGCGCACGGGCTCATCGACGGCTTCGAGGCCGCCGGCTCGTGCGACCTGGTCGCCGACTATGCCGCGCCGCTGGCCGTGGGCGTGATCGCCGACTTCCTCGGCGTGCCCCGCGAGCTCGGCCCCCGGCTGCTCGCCTGGTCGCACGACATGGTGGCGATCTACCAGGCCCGCCGCGACCGCGGGATCGAGGAGCGCACGGTGGCCGCCACCGGGGAATTCTCCGCGTGCATGCGGGAGTTCGTGGCCGCCCGCCGCCACGCCCCGGCCGACGACCTGCTCTCGCACCTCGTCTCCGCCGTCGACGGCGCCGGCTCCCGCATGACCGACGACGAGATCGTGACCATGGGGATCCTGCTGCTCAATGCCGGCCACGAGGCGACGGTGCACGCCCTCGGCAACGGCGTGCGGGCGATCCTCGAGCACGTGCCCGGGCCCGCGGCGGCGGTCGTCACCGATCCCGCCGGCCACGTCGAGGAGATGCTGCGGATCGACCCGCCCCTGCACATGTTCACGCGCTACGCCCTCGAGGACGTGGAGGTGGCCGGGGAGCGGTTCCGCAGGGGCGAGGTCGTCGGCCTGCTCCTGGGATCGGCCAACCGCGATCCGGCGCGGTTTTCCGAGCCGGACCGGTTCGACGCGGGCCGGTCGCCCAATCCCCACGTCGCGTTCGGCGCGGGCATCCACGTCTGCGTGGGGGCGCCGCTGGCGCGGCTGGAGATGCAGGTCGCGCTCCGGGTGCTCTGGGAGCGGCTGCCGGGCCTCGCGCTCGCGGAGCCGCCGCGGGTGAAGGATGCCTGGCACTTTCGTGGGCTGGAGGCGCTGCGGCTGGCGTGGTGAGGCTCGGGGCTACCCATGCCCCGTCGCCGGACGCTCGCGTGGCTCGGGGCTACCCATGCCCCGTCGCCGGACGCTCGCTGCGGGCATCATGCCCTCCGCTCACTCCGTGCCGGCTTCGCTGCGCCATCCTGGCTCCGCTTGCCGCCAAGGCCGGCTCCTGGGCACGGGTAGCCCCTCGCTGGGTGACCTGACTCAGTTGCCGTCTGGAGCTTTGAGGCGCGTGCCCCAGACGGGGCCACGGGTATCGTTTTTGGGGATCGGTCGCATCTGTTCCATAGCTACCGCCTCGGGGGGCACATGCACCTCGGTAAATCCTCCGCCATGTTCCAAAGCAATGTCGATAAGGTTTTGATTGCACTCTCGTTGATCGATCGCCTTCTTCGGATTGGGTAACCCAGTCCGTCGATCGAGTAGATTTTGTTGCATACCGAACGTGTGCACGACGGTCCGTCCAAAGTCAGCGTCCATCATTATTTGCTTCTGAACTTCGAATCGATCGCCATCTGAAAGAAAATAAATCACGTCTACTTCCAGGCCCTTCGCAATCTTGACGGCCTCACGGAGTCCTGGAGCTCCGCCTTCGCACATTTCCACCGTTCCAAGCCATACACGCAATCGCTGTTTGTTCTGAGGAGTAGCTGGCTGGAGGCTTTCCACCCTGTCGGGATGGAACATCGGGTATGCCGCGTCGCTGTAGAAAATCACGAAAAACGACTGGTCCGGCTGGAGGGCGTCCACGGCCTCCGCGACCGCCGCAAGCACCATGTGAAAGCCGCCGTCCT
>JBJTIV010000024.1:0-3046 GCA_046095145.1 Planctomycetaceae bacterium | reverse complement strand
GACCCGGGCCGCGCCGACTGGGAGGGCTTCGAGACCGGCTCGGCGGCACGCTGTTCGTCGACATGCCGCTCAACGCCTCCCCGCCGACGCTCGACGCCGCGTCGTTCGACGCCAAGCTGGCCGCGGCCCGCGGCCGGTCGTGGACCGACTTCGCGCTGTGGGGCGGGATCGTGCCCGGCAACGTGGGGCAGCTGCCCGACCTGGCCGCCCGCGGCGTCGCCGGCTTCAAGGCCTTCATGTGCGCAAGCGGCATCGACGACTTCACGGCCGCCGACGACGCCACGCTCTGGAGCGGCATGCGGGCCGCCGCGGCCCTCGGCCTGCCGGTGCTCGTCCACGCCGAGAACGACGCGATCCCCGCGGCGCTCGCCCGCGAGGCGAGGTAGGCGCGCACGCCCGGGCGGCCCGTGGTCGTGGAGCTCGAGGCGATCGGCCGCGCGATCGCGCTGGCGGCCGACACCGGCTGCGCGCTGCACATCGTCCACGTGTCGAGCGGCGCGGGCGTGGCGCTCGTGGCCGAGGCGCGGGCCCGGGGCGTGGACGTGACGTGCGAGACCTGCCCCCACTACCTCGTGCTCACCGCGGCCGACGCCGAGCGGCTCGGGGCGGTGGCGAAGTGCGCGCCGCCGCTGCGGCCGGCCGAGGTGCAGGCCGACCTGTGGCGGGCGGTCGCGGCGGGTGACGTGGCCTTCGTGGCTTCCGACCATTCACCGGCGCCGGCAACGCTCAAGCAGGCGGGGAATTTCTTCGAGGTGTGGGGCGGAATCGCGGGCGTCCAGACCACGCTCGGGCTGGTGCTCGAGGAGGGCCACGCCCGCCGCGGCCTGGCGCTCGCCGACGTCGCACGCCTGACGTCGCGCGGCGCGGTCGAACGCTTCCGGCTCGGGGCCCGCGGCCGGGTCGAGCCGGGAGGCGTGGCCGACCTCGCGATCGTGGACCTCGCGGCCGCGGCGGTGCTCGTCGAGGCCGACCTCCACGACCGCCATCGGCTCTCCCCCTACCTGGGCCGCACGCTCCGCGGCCGCGTGCGGCGCACGCTCCTCCGCGGCCGCTCCATCTTCGCCGCCGGCCGCGCGGTGGGGCCCGCGGTGGGGACGCTCGTGCGGCCCGAGCCGCGCGCGGCGGTGACGGCATGACCGCAGGCCTGCATGCGATCCGCGGCCCGGTGCTCGACCCGCTGCCGGCAGGGGGCGTGAGGTATTGGCCCGACGGCGTGCTCGTGGGCGACGAGCGGGGGCGGCTCGTGGCCGCGGGCGCCTGGGACGACGTCGCCGCGCGGCTCTCGCTCGACGCCGCCGCGGTGCCCCGCAGCGCCGGCCTCATCCTGCCGCCGCTGCTCGACGCCCACATCCACGTGCCGCAGCACCCGCTCCGGGGCCGGTTCGCCGAGGGCATCGCCGCCGACCCGCCGGGCGGCCGGCTGCTCGCGAGCCTCGAGAAGAACGTGTTCCCGGCGGAGGGCCGCTGCGAGGGTCCGGCCCACGCCCGCCACGTGGTGGCCGACTTCGCCACCGACACGCTCGCCAACGGCGTGGTCGGCGGCGCGGCCTACATGACGGTCCACGCCCGGGCCACGCGGCTCGCGCTCGAGCACCTGGGCGACGCCTGGAGCGTGGGCCTCGTGCTCATGAACGGCCGCTGCCCGGACTACCTGCGGACCGACGAGCCCGGCCTGGCCGACGACGTGGCGGCGCTCGCCCGCGACCACGGCCGCCGGCTGATCGTGACCGACCGCTTCGCCGTCAGCGTCGACACGCCGCTGCGCACGCTGGGAGTCGCGCTCGCCAAGCGGCACGGCCTGCGGATGCAGACGCACCTCGACGAGCAGCGCGCCGAGAAGCGGCTCATCGAGGAGGTGCTCTATCCCGAGGCCGGCAGCTACACAGGCGTCTACGCCCGCGACGGCCTGCTCGACTGCGAGCCGATCCTCGCGCATTGCATCCACGTGCGGCCGGAGGAGGTCGATGCGATCGCCGCCACCGGCTCGGTGATCGCCCACTGTCCGGTCTCGAACACGCTCCTGGGTTCGGGCGTGATGCCGCTCGACGTGATCCGGGCGGCCGGCATCCCGCACTGCCTGTGCACCGACGTGGGCGCCTCGCCCACGACCTCGCTGTTCTGCGAGATGGCGCAGTTCCTCAAGGTCCACACCGGTGCCACCGCGGCCGCCACGCCGGAGGAGGCCCTGCGGCTCGTGACCGTGGCGCCGGCGGCGATCCTCGGCCTCGCCGACCGGCTGGGCACGTTCGCGCCGGGCCTCGAGTACTCCTTCATCGAGGTCGCACACGACTCCCCGGCGCCGCCGGCCTCGGCCCGCGAGGCGATCCTCGGCGGCCTCCTGCGGATGACCGAGGCCGACCTCGACGCCTGGCGGCGGGACGACGACCCGCGGGCCGCGGCGGTCCGCCGGCTCCGCGAGCAGGGCCTCGACTGGGGCGCCGACCTGGCCGCGCTCGAGGCCGACGTCCGCGCCACGGCCGCGCGGCTCGAGCACCGCGTGCTCCGCGTCACCCGCCAGGGCCGCGCGGTCTTCACGGCGACCTAGAAGAACCGGGAGGGCGCATGCCAGCCCCGGGCGCAAGGCCGGGGACTCCGCGTCGTGGCGGAGACCGTCTGCCATGCCCCACGATGTGGCATGGTTTTCGGCATCCGCGCTCGATTCGCATGGGAGCGGGGGGCCGGGTCACCCGGAGTCCCCCAGCTGCCGCCGGGGGCTTGAACAAGGACGGCGCGCAACATCACAAGCGCACGCGCGGGGAATGCGGGCCGCCACCTCGATTCGCCCCCGCACAACCGCCTGCGCCCGCCACCCGCATTCCCGTCGCTCGCGCGCCGGGCTTCCCTCACGGAGCGATGGAGATTTCCGGCCGGCCTTTTGCCCTCGGCGGTTCCCACGGCAGCCGATCGTGGATGATCTCGGCACGGTGGCTAGACTGTTGGATCTCGTGAGGTGACGATGCGGGATCATCTCGTGCTCTGGGTCAACGGCGACCGCCGCGAGGTGCGCGGCGGCGACGCCTTTCTCACGCTCTCCGACTGGCTCCGC
>JBJTIV010000023.1:0-6928 GCA_046095145.1 Planctomycetaceae bacterium | reverse complement strand
GGTAGGGATGGATCCCGATCGGCAGCGCGATCTCGTCGCGGTCGAGCTGCGGCGCCCCCTGCGTGATCGCCAGGTAGGTCTTGGCGACGGAGCGCCGCTCGAACTGCCGGGCCAGCGCGTGGTGGGCCTCCTCCGTCCGGGCCACCACGATCACGCCGCTGGTGTCGCGGTCGAGCCGGTGCACGATGCCGGGCCGCGTCGGCCCGCCCGCGGTGGACAGCCCACCGGCCGGGCCGTCGTCCCGGCCCTCGAGATGCCACTTGCGCGCGCCGGCGAGCGTGCCCTTCCAATTGCCCTTGGCGGGATGCACCACCATGCGCTGGCCCGGCAGTTCGAGCGGCGCTCCGTCGCCAAGACCTACCTGGCGATCACGCAGGGGGCGCCGCAGCTCGACCGCGACGAGATCGCGCTGCCGATCGGGATCCATCCCTACCAGCGCGAGAAGATGGCCGTGCGCCGCGACCACTCCACGAGCCGCGACGCGGTGACCCGCTACGAGGTGGTGGAGCGGTTCCGGTCGGCCGCGCTCGTGCGGGTCACGCCCAGGACCGGCCGCACGCACCAGATCCGCGTGCACCTGGCGGCCATCTGCTGCCCGGTGCTCTGCGACGTCCTCTACAGCGGCCGCACGGTGATCGAGCCGGGCTTCCTGGGTCTGCCGCCGGGCCCGCCGCTGCTCGCGCGGCAGGCCCTCCACGCGGCGCGGCTCGCGCTCGACCATCCCGCCAGCGGCGAGCGCGTGGAGTTCACCGCGCCGCTCCCGGCCGACATGCAGGGGATGCTCGAGGCGCTCCGGGCGTCCTGAGCGGCGACGACGAGTCACGGCCGCGGCGGGTGGTCGTCCGGGCCTTCGGGGTCGGCCGGGCGGCGCTCCTCGAGCAGCAGGGCGCGGGGGAGCGTCGAGTCGAGCACGCGCGACACCGCGATCACGAAGCCCGCGGCGCCGTCGCGCCAACCGCCCCGGAGCAGGTAGCTGCGCACGAAGGCCGCCAGGCCGCGGCAGGGCAGGGTCCACGTGGCGACCGACTGGCCCTTGTCGCGGATGATCGCGGCCTTGAGCGGCGCGTAACGGGCGGTGCGGGCCACCACGTCGGCGCAGTCGGCGTAGCTGTGGTGGATGATCGAGCCCGGCAGCGGCAGCGGCGGCCGCGAGCCGACGACCTGCTCGTGCACCGGCAGGGGCTTGAAGGCCGCCGTCGTGCGGTTGAAGAGCCGCAGCACCCGTTCCTCGCGCCAGGCGCCATGCCGCACCTCGCGGCGGCCGATGAACGTGCGCCGGCGGAAGGCGTAGCAGGCGGCGGGATCGGCGAGGTCGACGGCGGCCACGGCGGACCGGGCCTCCTCGTCGAGCGTCTCGTCGGCGTCGAGCGAGAGGATCCAGTCGTGGGCGGCGAGCTCGACGGCCCGCCGTTTCTGGAGGCCGAAGCCGAGGAACGGCTGGTGCTCCACGCGGGCCGCGAGCGCCAGGGCCAACTCGATGGTGCCGTCGGTCGACCCCGAGTCGAGCACGAGCCGCTCCGCGCAGCCCGCGAGGCTGACGAGCGTCGCCGCCAGCCGCGGCCCGGCGTCGCGGGTGATCACCACGCCGGAGATCGGCCGCCTGGCCGGCACTCCGCTCATGGTGGCGACTCCGCGGGCGGCTCGCGCAGGGGCAGTTCGAGAACGAACGTGCTGCCCCGGCCCGGCGCACTCGTGGCGCGGATGTCGCCGCCGTGCTCGCGGAGGATCTTGCGGCTCACCGGCAGGCCGAGGCCGGTGCCGCGGGCGCCCTTCGTCGACACGAACAGGTCGAAGATCGTGGCCAGGGTGTCGGGCGGCATGCCGGGACCGTTGTCGGCGATGGAGACGCGGATCAGGCCGGCGGCAGGGTCGGCCTCCACCGCCACCCGCACCTCCGCGGCCGCGCGGCCCTCCACGGCGTCAAGGGCGTTGGTCACCACGTTGAGCACGGCCCGCGCCACGCCCTCCGGGTCGAAGGCCGTCCGCGGCAGGGCCGCCGGGGGCTCCCAGCGGATCGCCACGCCCGCCTCGGCGGCCCGCTGCTGCACCGTCTCGACCACCTCGCCGACGACCGCGCCCACGTCGCCGGACACGAGGTCAGGCTCCCGCTCCTTGCCGTAGGTGAGCATGTCCATGACCAGCGACGAGATCTTGTCCTGGTTGCGGCTGACGATGTCCCAGCCCTTGCGGAGCACGGCCTGATCGCCGCTCTCCAGGCCCATCTCCACGAGGTAGCTGCCGCCGCGGATGCCCTGCAGGATGTTCTTGATGTGGTGCGAGAGCGTGGCGATCGTCTGGCCGACGGCCGCGAGCCGCTCCGCCTGCACCATGCCCGAGTAGTAGGTGGTGTCCTCGACGGCCAGCGCCGCCTGATGGCCGATCGCGATCATGAGCTTCAGGTGCTCGTCGCTGAAGCGGCGGCCGGCGCCGCCGAGCTCGACCGTGTCGGTGAAGGGCGTGGTGGTGTCGACGTAGATCACCCCGACCGTGCCGTAGCGGCCCTGGAGCGGCACGCAGATCGCCTCGCGCACGCCCGTGCGGACGACGCTGTCGCCCGAGGTGAAGCGGTCGTCCTCCTGCGCGTCGCTCGTGAGCACGCCCTCGCCGCGGTCGAGCACGTAGTCGAGGATCGTGCGACTGATCGCCATCTGCCCGCCCGTGCCGTCGCGCCGGTCGCGGCGGGCCTTCACCCGCAGGTCGCCCGACTCAGGGTCACGGAGCATGATGCAGCCGCGGTCGGCGGCCACCCACTCGAAGACGAGCTCCAGCACGCGGCCGAGCAGTTCGTCGATGTCTAGCGTGTGGCTCACGGCCAGGGCGGTGCGATACATCACCTGCACGTTGCTGCGGGCCCGCGTCAGCCAGCGGCCCTGGGCCGCCTCGGGCGCCGCCATGGCGATCGAGTCGTCGTCGCGCATGGTGCGGACGATCCGCGAGCCGTCGGCCGCGCCGGCCGGGGCCAGGATGTCGACGTGGGCCGCCGCCTCGTCGGCGGCGGTGGCCGCGTAGACCATCACGGTGCGGCCGATGCGGATGCGGTCACCCCCCGCCAGCGTGGCCCGCTCCACCCGCCGGTCGTTGAGGAAGGTGCCGTTCGAGCTGCTCAGGTCGTCGACCGTGAATCCGTCGCCCGCGCGGCGGACCTCCGCATGGCGGCGGGAGACCTCGATGTCGTCGATCTGCACGACGTTGCCCGAGTCGCGGCCGATGGTGACGGCGCCGGGCTGCGCGAGGAGGTCGTAACGGGTGCCCTGATTGCGGCCCTGGATGACGAACAGCGCTGGCACGGGACGGCGGTTCCGGCGGATCGATCGACCGCGCGGATTGTCGCATGACCGGGGGCCGCCGGGAAGCGACGGCGGCGGGTTTTCGCGTGATTTTTGCCCTTGAGTCGCCGGGGGGAGGTCGCCATCATCCCGCCCGCTTGCATGGCGGCCGAGCCCGCCGCAACCGCCGCGTCCCCCGCCCGCACGTCAAGGAGAGCTCATCGTGAACGTTCGACTGGCAGTGATCGCGACCGTGGCCGCCGCGATCGTGGCGGCGCCTGCTTTCGCCCAGGCTCCCGCCGCCGCTGCCGCCGCCGCCGCGCCGCGGGCCTCCGGATCGCCGGCCGCCCACACCGCCGTCATCGACGTCGGCTACATCTTCAAGAACCACGCCCGTTTCAAGTCGGCGATGGACAAGATGAAGGACGAGGTGCTCGCCGCCGAGAATTCGCTCAAGGCCGAGCGCGACCGCATCAACGGGCTCATGGAGCAGCTCAAGGGCTTCAACGTGGGCACGCCCGAGTACAAGAAGCTCGAGGCCGAGGTGGCCAAGGCGCAGGGTGACTTCAACGTCAACGCCCAGCTCCAGAAGAAGGACTTCATGGACCGCGAGGCCAAGGTCTACATGCAGGTCTACGCCGAGATCGAGCAGGCCGTGAGCCAGTTCGCCCGGCAGCACGGGATCGCGGTCGTGCACCGCTTCGACGGCGATCCGGTGGATTCGAGCGACCGCAACCGGATCCTCGGCAACATCACGCGGCCGATCGTCTACCACGATCCGCAGATCGACATCACTCCCGACGTCCTGCGCATGCTCAACGCGACCCCCGTGGCCGGGGCTCCGGCGGCCGGCCAGCAGCGCTAGTCCGTCCCCCGCGCGGGCCGCGTCCGCCGCGTCGGCGGGCCGAGCCGCGCCACCGCCCGGCGCGCCGCCCATGCGACCACGCTTCCAGCGCACCCTCCGCAGGCCCGCGTCCGTCGACGGCGTCGGCTACTGGAGCGGCCGGAGCGTGAGGGTGGAGCTCCTGCCCGCGCCCGCGGGCTCGGGCGTGGTGTTCGTGCGCGGGGACCGCAGCGTGCCGGTGCGGATCGCCGCCACGGTCGACAACCGCGCGGAGGCCACCCAGCGGACGGCCCTCGCCGTGGCCGGCGTGCGGGTGGAGATGGTGGAGCACCTGATGAGCGCCCTGGCGGGCCTGGGCGTCGACTGCTGCTTCGTGCGGGTGTCCGAGCCGGAGCTTCCCGGCCTCGACGGCTCGGCACGGGCCTTCGTCGACGCGGTCGACGCGGCGGGCATCGAGAGCCTCGGCGCGCCGGCAGAGCCGCTCGTCGTGGACGAGGTGGTCCGCGTGGGCGACGCCGACTCGTGGATCGAGGCCTCGCCGCCGCGGCACCCCGGCCTGTCGGTGGAGTACGAGCTCGACTACGGCACGGCGCCGATCGGCCGGCAGACGCTGTCGCTCAAGGTCACGCCCGACACCTACCGCACCGACCTCGCCGCCGCGCGGACCTTCATCTCGACCGCGGAGGCCGACCGGCTGCGGGCGGCCGGGCTGGGCCTGGCCGCCACGCCGCGCGACCTGCTCGTGTTCGACGCCACGGGGCCCATCGACAACCAGCTGCGCTGGCCGGACGAGTGCGTGCGCCACAAGGTGCTCGACCTGGTCGGCGACCTGGCGCTCGTGGGCCGGCCCCTCCATGCCCACGTGCGCGCCCGGCGGAGCGGCCACCGCCTCAACGGCGAACTGGCCGCCCGGCTCGTGGCCACGGTCCGGAGGCGGGCCTCGGCCTGACGCGGATGGACGAGCATCCCGAGTCGCTGCCGCTGTCGGCCCGCCGTCCGGCGGTCGTGCATCCCACGGCCGTGGTGGACCCGGCCGCCCGGCTCGCGCCCGGCGTGGTGGTGGGTCCCGGCTGCGTGATCTCGGCCGACGCGGTCATCGGCGCCGGCACCGTGCTCGAGAACAACGTCACGATCATGGGCCACGTGCGCATCGGCGAGCGCAACCGGATCTGGCCCAACTGCGTGATCGGGGGCGAGCCGCAGGACGTGAGCTACCAGGGCACGCCCACCCGCGTGGAGATCGGCGACGACAACGTCATCCGCGAGGGCGTGACGATCAACCGGGCCACCGAGAAGGAGCAGGGCGTCACGGCCCTCGGCAACGCCAACTTCCTCATGGCCTGCTGCCACGTGGCCCACGACTGCCGGATCGGCGACCACGTGACGATCGCCAACGGCACGCTGCTCGGCGGGCACGTCCGCGTGCACTCGCGGGCGTCGCTGTCCGGCGCGGTGGCGGTGCACCACTGGGCCACGATCGGCGGCTGGTCGTTCGTGGCCGGGCTGTCGCGGGTGCTGCACGATGTGCCCCCCTTCATGCTCTGCGAGGGCTCGCCGGCGCGGCCGCGCTGCGTGAACCTCGTGGCCCTGCGGCGCGGCGGCTTCGCCGCAGCCGTGGTCGAGTCGATCGGCGAGGCCCACCGGCTCCTGTGGCGGGCGCGGATGGGCCTCGAGCCCGCGCGGGACATCCTCAGGCAGCAGGGGATGCTGTGTCGCGAGGTGGAGGAGCTCCTCGAGTTCCTCGGGCGGCAGCAGGACGGCCGGCACGGCCGGGCCCGCGAACGGAGACAGGCTGCATGACGCGGACCCGCGTGGCGGTGGTGGGCTGCGGGCACTTGGGCGCGATCCACGCGCGGCTCCTGGCGGCGCGGTCCGACGCGGAGCTCGTGGCGGTGGTCGATCCCGACGCGGCGGCCCGCGAGCGGGCGGCCGCCGCGCACGGCTGCCGGGCGGTCGCCGAGCCGCGCGATCTCGTGGGCGTCGCCGAGGCGGCCGTGGTGGCCGCCCCGACCGGCCTGCACGCCGCCGTGGCGGTGCCGCTTGTGGCCGCCGGCATCGACCTGCTCGTGGAGAAGCCGATCGCCGCCACCGTGGAGGACGCGCGGGCGATCGTGATCGCGGCGCGGCGGCACGGGCGGACCGTGGCCGTGGGGCACGTGGAGCGGTTCAACCCGGCCTGGCGGGCCATGGCGGAGCGGTCCCGCGGGGTCATGCTCGTCGAGGCCGAGCGGCTGGCGCCCTTCACGTTCCGCTCGCTCGACGTGGGCGTGGTGCTCGATCTCATGATCCACGACATCGACCTCGTGCTGTCGCTCGAACCGCGACGTCTCGACCGGGTGGAGGCCCGGGGGCTCGTCGCCGCGGGCGGCCACGAGGACGCCGTGCGGGCGCGGCTCACCTTCTCGTCGGGGCTCGTGGCCGACCTGGCCGCCTCGCGGATCAGCCCGCAGACGAGCCGGCGGCTCACGGCCTGGGCCGACGCCGGGATCGTGACCGTCGACTTCAACGCCAAGACCGTGACCACGCTGGGCGCCGCCCCGGCGGTCCGCGCGGGCGAGTTCGTGGCGGCCGCGGTGCCGGCCGCCGACCGGCCGGCGCTCAAGGAGCGGTTCTTCGCCGACGTGCTGCCGCTCGAGACGGAGGCCGTGCACGATTCCAACGCGATCTCGGCGGAGCACGACGACTTCCTGGAGGCGATCCGCACGGGCCGCCGGCCGCTCGTCTCGGCCGCCGACGGGGCCGCCGCGCTCGAGATCGCGGCCCGCGTGCTCGAGGTGCTCGAGTGCCGCCGCTTCGGATCGGGCCGCCCGGCGCCGGT
>JBJTIV010000022.1:0-2552 GCA_046095145.1 Planctomycetaceae bacterium | reverse complement strand
GCCCGCCGCCGTTCGCACCGCCGCCGGCCTGAGGACGGCGGCTGAGGGGCTCGTGCACCGCGCCGCGGCCGGCCCTCGGAAAGGAAACCGGACTTCCCGGCCGCCGCTAACCCGCCGCGGCCAGGCCCCTGCCGGACGCGGGTTTTTTCGCGAGTGGTCAGGGGTCGAAGAAGGCCGGCAGGAGCGCGTCGACCCGCAGCAGGCCGCTCCGCGACAGCTCCACGGTCTCGCCGTGGCTCGCCACGGCCCCCTCCGCGGCCAGCCGGTCGAAGATGCCACGCCACTCGGCCAGGGGATCGACGCCGTACTTCCGCCGGAGCCGCGCCGTGTCCAGCCGGCCCCGCTTCAGGCCGAGCACGATCTCGCGGATGAGGAGCTCGCGGCGCGTGGCCGCGAGACCGCGCGCCAGCGGCAGCCGGCCAGCCTCGACGGCGGTCAGGTAGTCGTCGACGTGCGACGCGTTCTGGTAGTGAACGCCACCGAGGTGGCCGAAGCTCGCCACGCCCAGGGCGGCCAGGTCGGCGCCCTCCCAGAGCATGTCGCGGTACCGGAAGCGGACCCGCGCGGGATCCCGCACCACCGTGTAGCCGCTCGAGACCGAGTAGCCCCGCGCCTCGAACCGCGCGAAGGCCTCGTCCACCCAGGCCCGCTTCGTGGGCCAGTCGGCCACCGGCACCGTGCCGCCGCCGTCCCGTGCCGCCCGCACGAAGACCGTGTTGAAGGGCAGCTCCAACTGGTAGATGGTCACGCTGTCGGGCTCGAGCGCCAGCGTCCGCTCCACCGTCGACCGCCACGAGTCGGGCGTTTCGCCGACCATGCCGGCGATGAGGTCCACGTTCGTGTCGGGAAAGTCCGCGGCCTCGATCCACTCCCAGGCCCGGAGGATCTCGGCGGACAGGTGCGCGCGGCCGTTGGCCTCGAGGATCTCGTCGGAGAAGTTCTCCACGCCGAGCGAGATCCGGGTCATGCCCAGGTCCTTCAGCGCCCGCACCTTCGGCTCCGAGAGCGTGCCCGGCTCGCACTCGAACGTCACCTCCTCGGCGGCGTCCCAGCCGATGCTCTCCCGCAGCCCGGCCACGAGCCGTTCCAGCTGCTTCACCGACAGGAACGAGGGGGTGCCGCCGCCGAAGTAGGCGTAGCGGAGCGTCCGCCCCGCCACGGCCGGCGTCGCGGCCGCAAGCGCCGCCTCGCGGACGAGCGCCTGCGTGTAGCGCTCCACGTCGGCCGCCGTGACGTCGGTGTAGACCCGGAAGTAGCAGAACTTGCAGCGCTTGCGGCAGTAGGGAACGTGCACGTAGAGCCCCAGCGGCACGTCGGCCGGCGGCGCCTCGAACGCGGCGCGGACGGCGGGCAGGGCGTCGGCCGTCCAGCGGTCGAAGGGCGGATAGGTGGCCACGAAGTAGCCGCCCGGCTCGGTCGACTCGCTCATGCCGGCACCCTACAGCCCGCGCGCGGCCAGCAGGTCGTCGAAATCGCGGAGGTGGTAGGCCACGTTCGCGCCGTCGAGTACGCGGCACAGGCCGCGGAGCGCGATCCCCATTCCGTCGGGCCCGCTCGTGCCGCCGAACTGGCCGCCGCCGCGGACGTGGGGCTCGAGGTCGAGGAACACGCCCGGGATGCCGCGGCGCTCGAGTCTCTTCGACAGCGCCGGCAGCATGCCCCGCAGGTCGGCCAGGATCCGCGCGTGGCCGCCCGCACCCACGTCGGCCGGCACGAAGTTCCGGAGCTGGTCCTCGTGGACGTGGCCGCCCCGCTTCGCGGGCTTCGACGACCTGTAATCCTTGATGTGCACCCAGCCCAGGCCGGGCTTCATCGCCTCCCACTCCCGCCACACCTCCGCCGTCGAGCAGCCCTGCACGACGAGGTTCGCGGCGTCGAACACGAGCACCAGGGCGGGATGGTTCACGCGGCGGTGGATCTCGGCGAGGAGCCTGCCCGTGCGGCCCACGAGATTCGCCTCCACCTCGAGCCCGAACGTGAGGTCGGAGCGGTGGCAGGCCTCGGCGATCCGGCCGATCCGCTCGACCGCCTCCTCGAGGTAGGCGTCGGGCTTCGCCCCCTTCGGCGGATAGAAGGAGAAGCCGCGAATGAGCTTGGTCTCGAAGGCGTGGGCGAGCTCGCAGGCCTTGGCCACGTCCTTCGCGAGATACTTCGTGAAGGGCACGTAGGCGTTCTTCGTGCCGTCGGGCTCGTCGACGAGCTTGATCTTGCCGATCGGCGAGGCGATCGACGCCACGTTGAGGCCGTACTCGTCCTCGAGGTGGCGGATCTTCTGGATCTCGCCGAGCGTGAGGGTCATGACGTTCTTCACGCCCTTGCCCACGTCGATGTTCCGCAGGCTGTAGTACTCGAGGCCCAGGGCGGCCAGCGCCGCGAACTGCTCCACGGCCGTGAGGTGGAAGGCGGCCTCGTCGGCGAGGGCGGAAAGCAGGACGGGAGGCGTGGGCATCGGTCGGGCTCCGGGGTGGCAAAAACGGATGGCGGGCCGGCCGCCGGATCGGTGAAGAATAGCGACGCTCCGTCGAGTCCGACCTCGCCACCCCGGCGGCCCC
>JBJTIV010000021.1:0-3621 GCA_046095145.1 Planctomycetaceae bacterium | reverse complement strand
GCACCTTCGCCAGGCCGGCGAGCCCCTTCTTTGGGTCGACGAGGAACACCTCCGGCTGCACGTGCTCCTCGAGGTCGCCGCGCTCGTCGAGCGTCTCGAGGAGGCGGATCTCGTCCCGGAGCCGGGCTGCCCGCTCGAACTCGAGCCGCTCCGACGCGGCCTGCATGTCCGCGTGCATCTCGGCGAGCAGCCGCTGCCGGCCGCCGTCGAGGAAGGTCTTCAGCCGGGCGATGTCGCGGCGGTAGTCGTCCTTCGAGATCCGCAGGGCGCACGGCGCGGTGCACTGGTCGATGGAGGCGAGCAGGCAGGGCCGGAACCAGCGCCAGCGGTCGTCGTCGGCGTCGATGTCGAGCGTGCAGGTGCGGAACTTGAAGATCCGCTGCAGCACGACGATCGCGCCGCGGAGGGAGCCCGCGCTCGTGAACGGCCCGTAGAGCTTCACGCCCTTCCGCCGGGGCGTGCGCGTGAACTCCACCCGCGGATAGTCCTCGTGGGTCGTGATCTGGAGGTAGGGAAATGTCTTGTCGTCCTTGAGGTCGGAGTTGAACCGGGGCTGCACGTCCTTGACGAGCCGGCTCTCGAGCAGGAGCGCGTCGACCTCGCTCTCGGCCTCGAGGTAGTCGATGTCGCGGATCTCGCGGACGAGGTCGGCCGTGCGGCGGTCCTCGGCCGCCGCCTTGAGGAAGTAGCTCGACGCCCGGGCCCGCAGGTTCTTCGCCTTGCCGACGTAGATCACGCGGCCGGCCGCGTCCTTCATCAGGTAGACGCCGGCCGACTGTGGAAACGACTTCACCTTCTCAGCCGCGGCGGAGCGGTCGCGGGCGGCGGCGGCCGCGTCGGTGTCGGCGGGCGTCGTCTCGGAGGCCGGCGAAGTTCGGTCGTCCATGAGGGACATTGTACGCCCGGGTTCGGCGGTGCCCGTTCATCACGACGACACCGCGCGCGAGGAGCGCACGTTTCACACGCCCGCCAGGGCCCGCAGGTCCTTCTCGATCCCGTCGAGCTGCGACTGGAGCGCCGCCTTCATCCCGGGCAGCGAGGCGGCCGCGCAGGGGGTGGCCACGGCGAAGAGATAGAACTTGATCTTGGGCTCCGTGCCCGACGGGCGGGCTGCGACCGCGTTGCCGAGCGCCGGGAAGCGGCCGTCGGGCATGAGCGTGCCGGCACCGGGCAGGCCGGCGAGGTCGAAGATCACGAGGTCGCTCGGCACGCCGTCGTAGGGCACGGGCGTCGAGCCGGGCGTCCACGACGTGAGGTTCGCCTGGTCGCGGGTGCGGACGACCTCGAGACCGCCGAACGACTGCGGTGGCCTGGCCCGCAGGGCCGCCATGATCTCCTTCATCCGTTCCATGCCGCTGGCGCCGGGCAGCATGACGTTGATCTGCCGCTCCTGGTGGCAGCCGTGGCGGTGGAAGAGCTCGTCGAGCCGCTGGTGCACCGTACGGCCGCCGGCCTTGAGCGCCGCCGCCTGCTCCGCGAGCAGCAGGGAGGCCACCGCGGCATCCTTGTCGCGGACGTGCGTGCCGGCGACGTAGCCGTGCGACTCCTCGGTGCCGAACACGAAGCGCTCGGGGCCGAGCCGGTCGACCGCGGCGCAGATCCACTTGAAGCCCACGAGCTCGCGGTCGTCGACGGCGAGACCCTCGCCCTCGGCGATCCGGCGAACGAGGCCGCTCGTGACGAGCGTGGTGACGACGTAGTCGCCGGGCCGCGACTGGCCGCGGGCCCGGCGGCCGGCGATCGCCTGGTCGCAAAGGAGGGCGCAGAGCTGGTTGCCGGTGAGCGTGCGCCAGTCGGCCCCGGGTGCGGCCGTGAGCGGGGCGGCGGCCCCGAGCCGGTCGCAGTCGGGGTCGCTGGCGAGCACGAGGTCGTCGCCCCGGGTCCGGGCCTCCTCGATCGGCCCCGTGAGCACCGCGGGGTTCTCGGGGTTGGCCACGTGCCCCGGCACGTTGGGGAAGTCGCCGTCGGGTCGCTCGTGGGGCTCGTAGATCCGCAGCCGCTCGAAGCCCGCACCGCGGAGCACCGGCACCACCGCGGTGGCGCCCACGCCGTGCAGCGGCGTGTAGAGGATCGCGAGGTCGCGGGGCCCCGGACTCGACTGCTCGAGCACGGCGGCCACATAGAGCGGGTCGATCTCCTGCTCGACGAAGGTCACTCGGCCGCTCGCCACGCCCGCCTCGAACGGCTCGCGGTGGATCGTCTCCACCCGCATGACGCGGTCGATGATTCCCTTGTCGTGCGGCGGCGACACCTGGATGCCGCCCCGCCAGTAGACCTTCACCGCGTTGTCGGTGGGCGGGTTGTGGCTGGCCGTGACCATGATCCCGCAGTCGCTGTTCGTATGCCGCACCGCGAACGAGAGCTCGGGCGTGCTGCGGTGGCCGCGCAGGAAGAAGACGCGGAAGCCGGCGGCGAGGAGCACCCCGGTGCAGAGCCGTGCGAAGTGCTCCGAGCGGTGGCGGGTGTCGTAGGCGATGGCGCAGGTCGGCGTCGCGTCCCCGGGCAGCACGCTCCGCACGTAGTCGGCCAGGCCCTGGGCGCTCTCGCCGATCGTGCGGTCGTTGATGGCGTTGCAGCCGACCGGATACATCATCCCGCGACGCCCGCCGGTGCCGAAGGGGATCACCGTCCAGAACACGTCGTCGAGCTGCTTCCAATCGCCGGCGTCGATCCGCTCGGCGACTGCCGCCGAGAAGTCGGCGTAGCGAGGGGCCGTGAGCCATTCGCGGATCGCGGCCGCCGAGTGCTCGGTGATCGAGCCGGCGGCCCGGGCGGCGGCGATGGCGTCCAGACGCCGCGAGTGATCGGCGGGCGGGTGCATGCGGGGCTCCAAAACGCGGGGTGCAGGCGGCGCGACGGGCCGCCGCGGCCGTTTTATACTTCCTTCCGCATGGGTGACACGGCAGACCGCGCTGAACCGCTGATCGTGAGCGTCTCCGGGCTCCGCGGGATCGTGGGCCGTTCGCTCACGCCCGAGGTGGCCGCACGCTACGCGGCCGCCTTCGCAGCCACGCTGCCGCCGGGGCCCGTGGTGATCGGCCGCGACGGCCGGCAGAGCGGGCCGCTCCTGGCGACCGCAATCACGGAGCTGCTCGTCGGCAGCGGCCGCGACGTGATCGACTGCGGTGTCGCCGCCACGCCCACGGTGGGCGTGGCCATCCGCGACCGCCGTGCGGCCGGTGGCATCCAGATTTCGGCGAGTCACAATCCGGCGGCCTACAACGGGCTCAAGCTCTTTTCCCACGAGGGCCGCGTGATTCCGGCGGCCGCAGGACGAGAGGTGCTCGCCCGCTATGAGTCCTCGGTCGCGGCCCCGCCGCCCCCCGGGATCGGCCGGGGCGGCGTGACCGCCTTCGACGCGGCGGCCGCGCACGTGGCGCTCGTGGCGGCCACGGTCGACGTGGCCGCGATCCGTCGGCGTCGACCGCGGGTGTGGCTCGACGCCGGGCACGGCGCCGGCAGCCTCGCGGCCCGGCTGCTGTTCGCCCACCTCGGCTGCGACGCCGTGATCGAGGGCGTGCCTCCCGACGGCGGCTTCGAGCACGAACCCGAGCCGACGGCGGAGAACCTCGCGGCCTGGCTGCCGCGGATACCCGCCGCCGGCGCCGACGTGGGGTTCTT
>JBJTIV010000020.1:0-3151 GCA_046095145.1 Planctomycetaceae bacterium | reverse complement strand
GGTCGGAAGCCCGGCGCGCGAGCGACGGGTATGTGGGAGGCGGGCCTAGGCGGGGTCGCAGTGGCGGGTTTAGATGGATTCCGTTTTCCCCGCGCTCGCGATTTATGATGTGGCGCGTTTGGTGGCATGGAATCATAAGGCGGCCCTGTATTCAGCGGCGAAGCCGCGTTCCAGCAGCGCTTTCATGCGGCGGACCCCACCGGGAGTCTCCAATCGCTTGGCCACGTAGGCCAACTCCGATCGCTCGGAGGCCAGCCGGACCGCCTGGCAGAGGCCGTGGATCCGCTGGGGAAGCCACCACGCCTTATCGGCCGCCGACAGTCTGGCACTGGCCAACTGCCAGGCCCGGTACCACTCGAGGTACAGGAACGTCGTGATGGCCGCCGATGCCCAGCCCTCCACGGCTGTGAACCGCTTGAAGCGGTACTGGTGGAACCCCAGCGACGACTTCAACTCCTTGAAGAACAGCTCGATCTGCCACCGCAGCGTGTAGATGTCCACGATCTCCCGGACCGAGAGATCGGATGCGTTCGTCAGGAGGATCTTCGTGTCGTCGAGGCTGGCAGTCTTCGAATCTGGTTTCGTTGTCGAAAAGACGATCCGCACGGCTCCAATGGAGCGGATGCGACGGCTTTCCTCGTGGACGCGATACGTCCGGGATTTCGCTTTCGACCCGATCCGGTGCCGGGATAAGCGGCGCTGCGCCGCGAACTCCCCCTGGCCCGGAACGAGCCTGATGGTCTGCCATGACCACGCCGATCGATCATCCATGAGCGACCGTACCCGCACCCTCTTGCCCTGGCATCCTTCCAGCACCCGCTCGGGATTGCACGGAATGATCCAGCGGAAGCCCCGCGCCTCGCACGCCTCGCGAACGACCCACGATTCATAGGCCGTATCGCCGACGACGATCACCCGGGCTCCCGCTGGAACCTTCAGACCCCGAACCATGTCCGCCGCCACCTCCGCCGTTGTACGGTGGGTGATTCCATGGGTCTTGCAGTACGACTGCGTGTAGTGCGGCTTCAACACCGGGATGCGCAGCCCCGAGGGCGTCAGCAGCAGGCCCGCGGTGAAGGCATGGCAACTCCTTCGGTGATGCCGATAGCCGCCGTACCGCCGCCCCTTCCGCAGACGCCGCTGACGGTTGCCGGTGCTGTACGTGTTCTCCGTCAGCTTGCCCGCCTGTCCGCAGAGCGTCGCATCGACCACGAACACGTATGTCCCCAGAGACGTCTCGTATCGCAAAAGCTCCGCCCGCAACCAGTCGCCCACACACGACAGCCCCGACGACCACTTCGCCAGAAAGCGGCCCACCTGGGCCCGATGGCGACTGTCACCGCGAACCGATGTCGCAGCCCGCAGGCACGACATGCGGCCCGAGTGCAGGGTGAACGCCGCAATCAACCGCGCCGCCATCGCCGCCGCACTGACCTTCAGCCCACAGCGACCCAAAACGACCTTGAGACCGGGAAGCGAATCGGCGACCATGATCATGGCGGGGCCTCCTTTTGCGGCTGGTGACAACACACAGAAACTGGTCGTAGGGGAGCCCCGCCGCTTTTCCCAAGACCGGTTTTCAGCCCAAACACGCCCAACGCGCAACATCAAAAAGCGCAAGCGCGGGGAATATGGGGCGTAACCTCAACTCGCAACCGCAGTACCGCCGCGGCATGCCACCCGTATTCCCGTCGCTCACGGGCCGGGATTCCCTCAATGAGCGATATCGCCAGTCCCGCGGCTCGACTTCCCCGGCTTCCCGGTTTCCCCACTGTGACGGGCAAGCGGCCACGACCGTACTGACACCCCGCGGTCGAATCGCAACCGTGGCAATCTGCGGGCGACCGTGCGGCCGCCATCGGCCCCACGGGGCCGCGCATACGGGGCGCGACCGATACCACGGGCATGCGTGTCGCATCTGTCAGAGTCGCTGTGGCGATACTCGCCGTCACCGTGTCGGGTTCGGCCGTCGAGGCCGGCTGGCCGTGGCATCGGGATCGCTGCGAGCCGGCCGGAACGTCCTTCGACGACACCGGCTGCGGGCCACGGGTCTGCGGGCCGTGCCACGAGCCGGTCGGGCCGATCGACCAGTGCGACGCCTGCGCGCGGTTCGCCGGCTGCGAGGGCTACCGGCAGCGGCCCGAGATGCTCGCCCCGTGGCAGCTGCCGCCGGGCCGTGGCTTCCAGCCGCCGGAGAACGTCGGCTACATGACGAACTCCTGCGCCGAGTGCGCCGCCTGCGGCCCGCGGGGTGCATGGCCGTGGTGAGCGGCCGACGCTCCGGAGTCCTTCAGCGGCCGGTCGACTGCTGACGCAGTGACTCGTAGGCCAGGACGGCGGCAGTGGCCGCCACGTTGAGGCTGTCGGCCGCACCGAGCATCGGCAGCCGCACGCTGTCGAGCGGGATCGTGCCCGCGGCCGCCGCGGCGGGCCACGCCCGCGAGATGCCGTGGGCTTCGCTGCCGAGCAGGAGGGCCACGTCGCCGGAGAGGGCGGCGTCGTGCCAGAGCACCGCGCCGTCGGGCGTCGCGGCCACGACGCGGCGGCCGTGGGCCGCGCACCACCCGATCGCCTCCGCAGTGGTGGCCACGGCCAAGGGCACGGTGAACACGGTGCCCAGGCTCGCGCGGATGGCGGCGGGATTCGCCGGATCGGTGCCCGCATCGCAGGCCACGACGCCGGCCAGCCCCGCGGCGTCGGCCGTGCGGAGGATCGCGCCGAGATTGCCGGGCTTCTCCACGCCCTCCACGATCAGCACGGGTCGACCGGCCGCGAAGGCGACGGCGTCGAGCGGCCGGGCGGTGAACCGCACCACGCCCACGAGGCCCTCGTTGCGGCTGCCGAAGGCGACGCGGTCGAAGGCCCGCGGCGCCACAAGCGCGATCCGCGCGCCGCCGGCCGCGAGCGTCGTGAGCAGCTCGTCGAGCCCGGCGTCGCGAGCCGCGACCCGCTCCGCGTCCGCGAACACCTCGACGATCTCGATGCCGGCTGCCGCGGCGCGCGACAGCTCGCGCCGGCCGTCCCCGAGGGTCAGGCCGGTCTCCCGCCGCGCGTCGGCCTCGCGGAGCGCCGCCGCCGCGCGGACCCGCGGATTGGCGGGGCTCGTGATCGTCTCGTGTGCACCGACGCATCGGGCCGCGGCCTGCGGCTC